>JAGNNA010000376.1 GCA_017990895.1 Reyranella sp. | reverse complement strand
CTGCTCGGCGGACGACATCACCCGTGTCCTCAGCTCGGATCAGGCACTCGCCAGCAGGATCCTCCGCCTGGTCAATTCGTCATTCTACGGAGTACCGGGCGGCGTCGGAACGATCTCCCGTGCCGTCATCATCCTGGGGCATGCGTCACTGCGTTCGCTGGCCACCGGGCTTTCGGTCATAGGCGCCGGTGGAAGTGCGGTGCCCCGGGAGCGCCGCCGCGCCTTCTGGCAACACGCTCTTGCCGTGGCGGCGGGCGCGGAGATCCTGTCCCGCGAGATCGGGCTACCTGAACCGGAGGAATCCTTCGTTGCGGGCCTTCTCCACGACATCGGGCATCTGGTGCTTATGGTTGCGCTGCCGGACCGTTACTGCACAGCCATCGATGGCGACAGCCTGGGCGACATCGAGCGCGAACGCCTTGAGATCGGACTCGACCATTGTCGCGCCGGACGATACCTGCTGCAGCACTGGAAGCTGCCGAAGCACCTTCTTGACATCGTCCGCTTCCACCACCTCGCGGACGCGTGCGAGAAGGGCGACCAGCTCCAGTTGACCGCCGTTGCCCTCGCCGACCGGCTGGCGCGCATCCGCGGCGCAACGGTGGAGACGCCCGCCATCGGCGATGACGCGCTTCGCCTGATGGTGGTGCTCGGGATCACCCCTGCACGGGTCGTTGAACTGCTCCCCGAGATCGAGCAGCGCTTCTCCGCAGCGCAGGCCTTCCTCCAGGCAACCGATCAGGAGACCGAGGACGTCAGCGCCGCGCACTTCGAGCGGCGACGAGTCGTGATCATCAGCAATGACAACGACCGCAGCACGTGGCTCTCCGGTCTGGTGGCCGGCCACGGTCACGAACCCGTACCTGCCCGCGATTTCCTGGCCGCAATCGCTACGACCCCGATCGACATCGTCATCCTTGACGATCCCTCGCTCACTGCCACCCAGCGGCAGCGCCTGGACACAATGCTCACGCCGGTCTCGGGAAAGATCCGGATTGTGGGCGCACCGACTGCGGCGGCAGCCGACACCCGGGCGTCCGCGATACGCCTGCCTCTCGTCTTTGCCGCCGGGGATCTGGTCGTCTAGTTGCGGGACCAGGTGGTCGCGGCTTCCTTTTCCTGGGTCTCTTCGGCTGGCAGCGCATTCGGACGCACCCAGATCGGCAACTCGATGCCGACGGTATCATGGTAGTTCTGGATCCGTCCCAGCAGGCTCTGGGTGACTTCCTGGCCTCCGGCGACCAGCATGACCCCCGCCCGCGACTTCACCGGCTCCATGATCAGCATGCCGATCCTCAGTTCGTACATGTCCAGCCCTCGGGTGCCAGTCGTGTCGTCAGCGACGTCGGCGACCGCTTCGTAGGACTTCACGAGCCGCGGATCGTACTTGCAGGCCTCGAGTCGCAGCGTGTCGAGTATGCGACGGACGGAATAACCCCGCCCCTGCAGTTCCTCGACACGACCGGCCAGGCGCAGGACCCGAGCCTCGAATGGGATCGCCTCGCCCGAGACCTTGTTTTGCGGTCTGCCCGTACCGTCGAAGTTCTTGTCGATATAGTCGATGATCTCGAGAATCACGTCCAGTCGCGGAATCTTCCCGAGGATCGAGCGCGCCATCTCGGGAATGTGCTCGACCATCGCCTCCTCGATCTCCGTGAGCGCGTCGCCCCGCGCCAGCTTCGAAGCCGTACTGTCGGGCAGCGTGATGCGCCCGATCTGCGATAGATTGGCCACGACCTCCAGCAGCCAGCGGTCCTCGGCGCCCGTGTGCGCTGCGATCATGTCGGCAAGCACGCGCATGCGCTTGGCCCGGCCGAACAGCATCGGATTGGCGAGGGACAGCACTTCGATCAAGGCGTCGATGCTCCCTCGAAGCGTCTGCTCGAGCAGCACGCGCTCACTGTTTACCAGTTGATGTTGGCGAACCCCTTCCTCGATGGCCGAAAGAAGGTCCTTCGTGGAGCACGGTTTGGACAAGAAGCGGAAGATGTTGCCTTCGTTCACCGCCCGGACAACGCTTTCCATCTCTGCGAAACCAGTCAGCAGGATGCGCACGGTGTCCGGGAACTCGCGGCGCGCATGCGACAGGAACACGGCCCCTGTCATCTCCGGCATCTTCATGTCGGAGACCACCACCTGGAACGGCTCGTCGGCCTCGCACATGAGCTCCAGCGCCTGACGTCCGCTGCCGGCAATGGTGATGTCGAGCGAACCCCGCAGGCTACGCGCGATGGCGTTGAGGATGTGCGGCTCGTCGTCAACGCACAGGACGCGCGGCAGGATCTTGGGCATTTCGGCTCCAGGCTGGGTGGCTGTTCGGCCCGGGCTGCAGAGAGTCCCTGCAATCGGGCCGCCGAACACTTTCCGGTCAGGTTATCGGCGGCGGCGGCCGATACATTAGTACCGGACGCGGCGGATCAGGACCCGGGCCAGGGAGATTCAGGCATGAGCCAAGTATCGCAAATGACGCCGGCGCAGGACGCCGAGCCCCGGTCAACGGAGCCCCAGAGTGCCGAGGCCCTCCTCCGTGCCGAGGTCAGCCGACACCGCCGCACGCTCCAGGACATGGAGGCCAGCGTCAAGTACTCCCGCGCCCTGTTCGAGGTCGCACAGGCCGGACTCCTGATCGTGGACCTGAGCACCATGCAGGTCATGGACGTCAACCACGCCGCGGCCCAGATCCTGGGCGTTGACGAGAGCGATCTTGTCGGCAACCTCGTCGACACCTGCGGCATGCGCGACATCTGTGTTCGCCTGAGTACGGACGGCGTGGCGATCGAACGGCACGAAGTCGAACTGACACGCCGGGATGGCTGCCACGTGCGGGTCAACCTGTCGCTGGCCGCCCTCCACATGGACTCGCAACGCCTTGCGGTGATGAGTTTCATCGACATAAGTGAAAGTGTGCGCGCGCGCGAGGAACTGCGACAGTCAAACCACCAGCTGGAACTGGCAAACGTGCAGCTGAACGCACAGCGCAGCGCGATCGTGCAATCCGAGAAGATGGCCAGCATCGGACAACTGGCGGCCGGTGTCGCCCATGAGATCAACAACCCCATCGGCTACATCGCCAGCAACATTTCCACGATGAGCGAATATGCCGACGCCATGAGGACGATCATCACCTTCTACCGCGAGCTGGAATCCCTTCCGGAAGGCGACCCGGCCCGAGTCGGCTTGCGGGCCGCAATAGCGGAGCAGTGCGAGGAGTGCGACATCGATTTCATTCTCGCCGACATTGACGGTATCATGTCCGAATCCGTCGCCGGCACCGTACGCGTGACCGACATCGTCCAGAACCTGAAGAGCTTCGCGCGTGACGATTCGCCGGAGAAGGCGGTTCACGACCTGAACGAGGGTGTTGAGGCCATGCTCCGTATGGTCTGGAACGAGCTGAAGTACTGCTGCACCGTGGATAAGCAGCTCGGCGAGATCCCGCACGTCATGTGTCATATCGGGAAGATCAACCAGGTCATCATGAACATGCTGGTCAATGCCGCACACGCCATCGGCGCAGGTGGCGGCACGATCACAATCAGGACTTTCGCGACCGGCGATGATGTGGTGATCGAGATCGCGGACACCGGATGCGGGATGAGTCCAGAGACGATGGCCCGCATCTTCGAGCCTTTCTATACGACCAAGGACGTCGGCAAAGGCACGGGGCTCGGACTGTCGATCAGCCACGGCATCGTCACGGAGCATGGCGGCCACATCGAGGTCGAAAGTGAAGTCGGTGCCGGCTCGAAGTTCCGGATCATCCTCCCTTCACAATCGGCTTTGGTGGATGGGATCATCGGCTAGGTGAACTGCGTCGCCATTGGATCACAGAATGGAAGCGGGGCCCGGAAGATCCGGGCCCCGCCTCGATTCCACTACCAGCCGTACCTACCGGAACAGCGCCTTCACGCCGCCCCAGGTCGTCTCGTCGATGCCGACCACGGCACCCAGGTCCACGAACGTGAACCCGCAGTACTCGGCCGTCATCTGGGTGCCCGCGGGCTGGCCCATCATGTTGTTGTACTGCATGTAGCCGCCGGCGTGGGCGAAGTTCAGGATGCCCCACAGGCCGTGCGGGGGATCCTCGGACGGGTTGCCCTCGTCGAACGGCAGCTGGCCGCTGCTGACGGCGATACCGTCGTCGTAGATGTACTCGATGGTGGCCGGGTTCGCGGCGTCCATGTCCTGGTTCGGCCGGTAGATCATGGTCAGGTGCACCCAGGTGCCCTTGACGTAGCTCTTGCCGTGGTTGGCCGTGAACGAGTAGAACGGCAGGCGGCCACCGAACACGGCGACTTCGCCATCGGGCGTGCGCAGGTTGAAGCGGCCATCGGCCTCGCTCCACCAGGGAGTGATCTGCATGCCCGCTTCGCCGTTGCCGTCGCCCGAGATACGGACGCTTGCGCCGACCGCGAAGCCGTCGTTGTTGGCGAACTGCATCGGCGTCACGCCGTCCTGCGAGAAACGCCACGCGTGCAGGTTGGCCCAGCCCGCCGGCGGCACCACTTCATCGGTGATGCAGATGCCGGTGGGGTAGTTGTTGGTGATGGTCAGGACCGAGAACGGATCGTCGTTGAAGATGCGCGGCAGGACGACCAGCGAGTTGGGCGAACCCGCGGCCAGCGCGGTGCCGGCGCCGACGGCCACCAGGGCCAGGACGATCAGGAGCTTGGCGAAATTCTTCATGCTGCCATTCCTTCGGTTGATGGTTGAGAATCGATGGATCTTCCATCCGAGTTCCTGTTATCGATTATACACTCTCGACTTGGGCCGGTGGG
>JAGNNA010000375.1 GCA_017990895.1 Reyranella sp. | reverse complement strand
TGACCGTGCTGCTGGGTCTCGCCTATCTGCTGGCCATGGTAGGCGTCGCCGGGGCGGCCTTCCCGGGCCAGGCCAGCGGCTCGCTCGTGCAGAAGGACGGCAAGGTCGTGGGCTCCAGCCTGATCGGCCAGTCCTTCACCGGCGAGACCTATTTCCACGGCCGCCCGTCGGCCACGACCGACACCGATCCGACGGATCCGACCAAGACCGTTGCGGCGCCCTACAACGCCGCCAACTCGATGGGCTCCAACCTCGGGCCGACCTCCAAGGCGCTGGTCGACAGGGTCAAGGAAGACGCCGAGAAGCTCGGCAAGGGCGTGCCGGTCGATCTGGTCACCACCTCGGGGAGTGGCCTCGACCCGCACATCTCGCCCGAGGCCGCGACCTGGCAGGTCGCCCGCGTCGCCAAGGCGCGCAACTTGGCCGAAGCCGAGGTGCAGGCGCTGGTGGCGAAGAACACCGAGGGTCGCATGTACGGGCTGCTGGGCGAGCCGCGGGTCAATGTCCTGCGGCTCAACCTCGCCCTCGACGCACTGCCCAAGCGATGACAATGATCGGCCTGCATGGCATCCGCGGTTGACGACCTGCGACCGTCGCCCGACGCGCTCCTGAAGGCGGCGGAGAAGGAGTCGCGCGGCAAGCACAAGATCTTCCTCGGCGCCGCCCCCGGCGTTGGCAAGACCTGGGAGATGCTGTCGGCCGCGCACCGCCGCGTCGCCGAGGGGATCGACGTGGTGGTCGGTGTCGTCGAAACGCACGGCCGCGCCGAGACCGAGGCCCAGCTCAAGGGCTTGGAGGTCGTTCCGCGCCGGTCCGTCGAGTATCGCGGCCGCATGCTCGAGGAAATGGACCTAGACGCGGTCCTGAAGCGGCGGCCGGCGCTGGTGCTGGTCGACGAGCTTGCCCACACCAACGCCGAGGGCAGCTGGCATCCCAAGCGGTACCTCGACGTCGAGGAGCTGCTGGCGGCCGGCATCGACGTCTATTCGACCCTCAACGTCCAGCATATCGAGAGCCTGAACGACGTGGTGGCGCGGATCACGCGCATCCGCGTGCGCGAGACGGTGCCGGACCATGTCGTCGATGCCGCCGATGAGGTCGAACTGATCGACCTGACGCCGGCCGACCTGATCGCGCGACTCGCCGAGGGCAAGGTCTATGTGCGCGACCAGGCGCAGCGTGCCCTGCGCCACTATTTCTCGCCCGGCAACCTGACGGCGCTTCGCGAGCTGGCGCTCCGTCGCACCGCCGTGCGCGTCGACGAGCAGATGCGCAGCTATATGCGCGAGCATGCCATCACCGGTCCGTGGGCGGCGAGCGAGCGGGTGATCGTCTGCCTCGATCCGGGATCGGGCGCGGCGAATGCCGTGCGCGCCGCCAAGCGCAGCGCCGACGCGCTCGATGCCGAGCTGATCGCGCTCTACGTGGAGACCGACCGTCACGCGACGTTGTCGGACACGGAGCGGGCGCGGCTTGCCGAGGCGCAGCGCCTTGCGGCGCGCCTCGGGGCCGAAATCGTGACAGTGCCGGGTCGCGCCGTGGTCGAGGAGATCGTGGCCTTCGCGCGCTCGCGCAACGCCACGCGGGTCGTGGTGGGCAAGTCGCGGCGGTCACGGTGGTTCGAGCTGCGCCATGGCTCGGTCGTCGACGAGCTGGTGCGTTCGGGCTCGGGCCTTGCCGTGGAAGTGGCGCCGTCTGCCGAGGCCGAACCTAGGGGCGGCCCCCGCGACTGGCTGCGCGATGTGCCCCTGACGCCCGGCCCCTATCTCGAAGGCATCCTGTCGACGGCCGTCGCGACGGCGACGGGGGTAACGATTGATCGGCTGATCGTGCTGCCCAACATCTCGCTCGTCTACGTCCTTCCCGTGCTCCTGGCAGCGGCACGCCACGGGCTCGTGCCGTCGCTCTGGGTCTCGGCGCTGAGCGTCACCTGCTTCAACTTCTTTTTCCTGCCGCCGCTCTACCAGTTCACGATCGCCGATCCGGCCAACGTGATGGCGCTCTTCCTGTTTGTCGTGGTTGCGGTGATCGCCAGCGCGCTGGCAGCGAGGACCCGCACGCAGACCGAGTCGGCGCGTCGCGAAACGCGCACCACCGCCGAACTTTACGCCTTCAGTCGCAAGATCGCGGGCGTCGTCGAACTTTACGATCTCCTGTGGATCATCGTCTCGCACCTCGCGCGCCTGCTCAGGGCCGAGACCGTCGTGCTGATGCCGGAGGGCGGCGAACTCACGACCCGCGCGGCTTTTCCGCCGGACGGGGCGCTGAGCGAGGCCGACCTCGCGGCCGCGCGCTGGTCCTGGGATGCCGACCGACCGGCGGGACGGGGCACCGACACCCTGCCGGGCGGCCGCTGGCTGTTCGTGCCCGTCCGCACGAGCCGATCGGCCATTGCGGTGATCGGCGTTCTCCCGAACAAGGAGGGCCATGAGCTCGCCTCCGGCGAACGCCGCCTGCTCGAAGCCGTTGGCAACCAGGCCGCCGTCGCCATCGAGCGCGTCACGCTCGCCGAGGATATCGATCAGGCGCGCTTGGGTGCGGAGCGGGAGCGGCTGCGCTCCGCCATGCTCACCTCGGTGTCGCACGATCTGCGCACGCCGCTCGCTTCGATCATTGGCGCCCTCTCCAGCCTGCGCAGCTTCGGCGCGCGCTACGATGCGGCGGCACGCGAGGAGCTGCTGGCGACGGCGCAGGGTGAGGCCGAACGACTCGACCGGTTCGTGGGCAACCTGCTCGACATGACGCGGCTCGATGCCGGCGCCGTCGTGCCGCGCCGTGAAGCCGTCGAGATGGGCGACCTCGTCTCGACGGCCTTGCGTCGGGCCGCACCGCTCCTGTCGGCTCACGAGGTCTCCTCGTCGGTGGCACCGGAACTGCCGGCGCTGCCGCTCGATTTCGTGCTGGCAGAGCAGATTCTGTTCAACCTGCTCGACAATGCCGCCAAATACTCGGCGCCGGGCGGTCGGATAAGCGTGGCGGCGGAACTCTCCGGCAAGCATGTCGAGATCGTCGTGCGGGACGAAGGGCCGGGTATCGCCGAGGGTGATCTCGACCGTATCTTCGACAAATTCTATCGTGCCGAATCGGGTGACCGGCGTCGCGCCGGTACGGGGCTGGGTCTCGCCATCGCCCGGGGCTTCGCCGAAGCCATGGGCGGCACCCTGACGGCGCGCAATCGCGGCGATCGCAGCGGAGCGGAATTCGTGCTGAGCTTTCCGGTATCCTCAAATGACGGCTGATGGGGCCACCATCCTGATCGTCGAGGACGAGCCGCCGATCCGTCGCCTCCTGCGCACGACGCTCGCAGCGCATGATTACCGCATCCTGGAAGCCGGCACCGGCGCCGAGGCGCTGCAGGCGGTGCGCCACGATCGGCCTGACCTCGTGCTGCTCGATCTAGGCCTGCCCGATCGCGACGGGCTCGAGCTGATCGCCGACATCCGCCGGCTCGGGCCGGTGCCCATCGTGATCCTGTCGGGCCGCGGCGATGAGGCGGCCAAGGTGGCTGCTCTCGATTCCGGCGCCGACGACTATGTCACCAAGCCGTTCGGCGCCGAGGAGCTGATGGCGCGCCTGCGGGCTGCGCTGCGGCACCGGCTGCAGCAACAGGGCGCGGAAAGGTCCTTCGCCAGTGGCATATTGAAAGTCGACCTGGTGCGCCGCCTGGTCGAACGCGACGATGAGACCGTGAAGCTGTCGCCCAAGGAATACGATATCCTAGAACAGCTCGCCATCCATGCCGGCAAGGTGCTGACGCATCGCCACCTGCTGCGCGAGGTGTGGCGGGACGAGACGGTCGATCCGCAATATCTGCGCGTCTACATCCGCCAGCTTCGCCAGAAGATCGAGACCGATCCGGCCTCGCCGCAGCATGTGCTTACCGAACCGGGTGTGGGGTACCGGCTGGTCTGAGGACGAGCCGGTCTGAGACGATCACGCGGCCAGTCGTGCCGGTCCGGCGACGTGCGGCCTGCAAAGCTTCGCAAAGCTCGTTCTCGTTGGCGACATCGACGATCCAGGCAAGGTCGGCGGCTTCACTGTCCGGCGACGCCAAGTCGGGCCGCAAACTGCGCACGCACGCGCAGCCGCGATGCATCAGGGCGAGAAGAAAAGGCAAGGTGTGGTGACCGATGACGACGACGCTCGCCGTGGGCGGCAGGTGCGCGACGGCCAGGACTCGATCGACGAGGTCTTCAGACGGTATCTCGGGCATGTGAACTCCTCCGGGACGCCTCCGATATGGCAAAGCGTCCCGTAGGAATTCGAGAGGGCCGGAGGCGGACCAGCATAGCCCCGCCATAAAGACGGAGCCGTTCGCCTGTCAGGCTACTTCGCGACCTTGGCGCCCGTGGCGGCGTTGATCACGGAGCCGTCCTCGAGGCTCAGGCGATAGATCTCGCGCAGCACGTTGCCGGCGAAGCCCAGCTCGACGATCGACACCGTCTTGAAGGCGGTCGGGATGCCGTCGGGCAGGATCTGGTTGAATTCGACGGCAGTCTGGTCGAAGGCCGCCTGGATTGCCGGCGTGAACTTGGCCATCGAGTAGACCAGCGTGTTGTGCGGATTGTGCGGCCGCAGCTCCTTGCCGTCCTTGATGGTGTTGATGCCGCTCACGCCGACGGTCCGGACGAGTTCCTTGCCGGCATCGCCCATCGCCGCATAGACCGGTCCGGTGACGCGCGGCAGCGGACCGTCGCGCAGCGGCGTAAGCGCCGGCGTGGCGAGGGGGTTGAAGGCCCTCATCGCCTCGCAGCCTGCGCCCTCCGTCACGCTGCCGACGTCGC
>JAGNNA010000374.1 GCA_017990895.1 Reyranella sp. | reverse complement strand
AATGAGCGCAGCCGACCCGAACCTGGCACCGAAGCGCGTGTTGACCTTGCCGGTAATGCCGTAGCGACCCTGGGCGTCCCCACCGAAAGCCTCCATCTGCACGGACTGCCCATCCGGAGTGACGAGCCGCGTCCAGGCGACAAGAATGCGGCCTTGGCCGATGGCCACGTCCGAGGAATAATCTCCGAAGAGGCGCGCGCCGGCGGGGATCAGGATCTGGGCCTGATCGAAGGACCAGACCGGCCGGGTCACGATCGCTGTGATCTGGCCAGGTAGGCTCGAGTCGACCGCATTCTCAAGCGTTGCTTCAATCATCGTGCCCTGCAGGACGGTGTTTGACGGATTGGCGATCACCTGGCTCACTTCCGTGGTGGTGGCTTCGCGCCCCGACTGTACGAAATCCCGACCTGTCGCATCTCGACCCTCGGCTGGGGCCTCGGGCATCCCCATACGGGCATCCCCTGCCCCACCCTTTTGACCATCGTCGAAGACGACCGAAGGTGACGCCACGCGGGCCGCAAGCTGCGCCTCGCGCTCGGCACGCTTGGCCGCCAACTCAGCCTCTCGTTGGGCTTCCGCGGCACCCGCAGTGTCGGCGCTTGCCTTCAGGACGGCGATCTCCTGATCGAACTGCCGTCGCATGTCCTCCATCAGAGCAATGTTCTGCGACTGTGCCTCTTCTAGGGCGAGCGCCAGTTCCTTGGCTGTCTGGTCCTTCTCGGCATCGGCCTTGTCGGCAAGATCACCCAACTCGCGCTGCAGCCGTTCAACCTCGGACTGGAGTGTGGCGTTCCGCGCTTCGAGGTCTTCGCGCTGTGAGGCCAGTTCCCCTTCGATGTCTGAGAACCCATCACCTGAGGGCTTAGCTTCCGGTCCCGGCTCAATCGCTCCGAAGGGCGAGCCGCCCGCCTGATCCTGGAATTCCTCGACGGCTGAGGTTTCCACATCGGGGATTGTGCGGCTGGAAGGCCAGACCGTCCAGAGCGCGGCAAGGCTGGCTCCGGCCAAGAGTGCGCCCATGCCAAGTCGCTGCTGCCGGGTCATTTTCGGCTTGGGTCGCTCGACCTTGTATTCCGGCTCGGCGCCCGTCTTCGGATCGGTCATCTCGGGATCAGCCATGTCAGAATTCCCATCCCTGAAGCTTGGCGAGCAGGGCCAGATCGGTGGTCACGCCGCCGTCCACCCCCTCGATGCACAGAACCTGGCCGCCGATCCGGATCGAATAGGCGGAGCGCAGGCCCGAGACGCGGACGATGCTGCCGCGCGTGCCGGAGTTCAGCGTCACTTCGCGGCCCGTCGCATCCACACCGAAGATCGACGGCCGGAGGCCTGGGGCGAAGGCGAAGTACGTCGCTTGCCCATCGTTCCAGATATGGACGGGTTTCAGGGACTCGTCGCCCGACCAGGCATAGCCGATGTCGCGCGACCCTGAGGCCACGGTGCTGCGGGTCGCCCGGCTCGTGCCGGTCTCGGGATAACGCAGGACCAACCGGTAGGTCGGGTTGTGGGACCGGCCCTCGCCGATCGACAGCGAGATCGTGCGCCGCCCGGTATAGATTGTCATGTTGGTCTCGGCCCCTGCAATCAGGGGTTTCACCGAGACCGTGGTCCGGTTCGAGAGCACCTCGACCTCGAAGGCTTCACTGTCGCCGAGAAGAACCGAGTCGATCCGCTCGCCTGCGCCCAGTTCGATGGCTGTATTCACGCGCAGATGCGTGTCGAGCCGGATGACATCGACGGGGTTGTAGAGGACCGACCGGACGCGCGCGTCGGCACCCATCGATGCTGGGGCGACTTCGGCGGAGGTAATAGTCGCGAAGCCGAGGGCGCAGGCGAAGGCAAGTCCCGGGAGGAGAAGAGAACGGGTCATGGATTGGTCTCCAGGGTTTCGGCGTCGACGCGGTAGGCCGAGACGGTGAAGCCGAGCGGGTTTTCCCAGACATGGGCGAGGGAGCGCTCGGTCTTCGGCTCGAAGGCGAACTCGACCGTCGCGACGAAGGGCTGGGTCACCGGCTCCTGCTTCGTCTTGCGCAGGGTTTTCAGGAAACGGATCTGGGCGACGTTCGGCGAAAGGAACGTGATCCGGCGCACGGTCACCGTGACTTCCGCACCGGGCCCATAGACCTCGGGCGGATAGGCAGAATTGCCGCTGCCCTTCGACCAGAGAAGTCGCAGACTTTCCTCCGCGCCCCCTGTGGAGCGGCGCTGGACGCTCTCGAGCCGGGCTTGAATGCCCGCGAGGAAATAGCCTTCGCGATCTGAGACGTAAGCCACGAGGAGGCTTTGCTTCAGCGCTTCCTGGTCCTCGATCCCGGTCGGGGCGACCTGCAGGATGTTTTCGGCGTCACCCGTCTGCCGATCGACGAGGACGGTGAAGACCTGGGTTTCCCGCAAAGGCAGGACGAGGACCAGTGCGGTTGCAAGGATCAGGCTCAGCCCGCCCGCGGCACTCGCGACAATCCAGGCGCGCCGGGCCGAGAGGCGGGGCTCCAGCACGAGATCGACATCAAATCCATGCGCCTCCATGGGCGGTCCTCCACTTCTCGAATTCTGGGGCATCAGCTTTTGTCCGATGTCCGGCTGGCGAGTCGCATCGCCGTCTGCACGGCGGACCTGCCGATCTGTCCGGCGGTATTGCCGTTCAGACGTGCATCCGATGGTCGGCGGCCGCCGGCATCCAATCCAGCCGCTCCCCGCCCTGCGCCGATCCCGGACGCGATGCCGGTGCGTCCGTAACCCTTGACGCTGTCGGCGGTACGGAAGGTCGAGGCTGCGACGCTGCCAAGACCGGTCGCGGTCGACGCGAGCGACTGCGCGATCGTCGGCACCATGGCCATGAGGCCAGTTCCGAGCATCATGACGACCACGAAGCTCAGGACATCGCCGATGGTTTCGACCGAGGCGAGCGAGGCCGGGGTGAGGTCCTCCGCGATGTAGATCGTGAAGGCCGCCATGCCGGACGTCAGCATCGGATAAAGAGCAAAGCCGAGGGCAAGGTTCACCCACCGGTCAAAGAGCGGGGCGGTGACCTTGAAAAGTGTGCAGCCGATTGCGACGGGTGCGAAGATGACGAGAACGCCGATCATGATCTTCGCGGCCGAGATCACGATGATCGACACCGTCGCCATCAGGGCCGCGACCAAGAACATCAGGAGGCCCGCAAGGGCACCAGTGATGTAGCTGCCATTCTGGCTGATCGCCTGACCTACATCGAGGGCTTGAAGGTAGAGGGCATCCAAACCCTCGTAGAGATTGCCCGATCCATCTCCAAACGCGTTCATCACGACAGCCCCGATCTCACTCGGGGCATTGGTCAGGACACCGTAGACCGAATTGAAGTTCGTCCAGGACGACAAGAAGGCCGACGCGACTGCGATCCGCACCATCAGACCGAGCCCGTTGCGAAGTGTCATTGGCACGGCTTGTGCCATCAGGTTGATCCCGACCAGCGCCACCACCAGAACAGACCCGACCCGGAAGACCGGCACGATCTCGGCGGCCACGGCATCAAATGCCGTAGCGCCAACCGCTGTTGCGGCGGCATCGACCTGGGTCAGGATGTCGGCAATGATTGCCATGGATCACTTGGCCCGGCAGCTTTGTTCGAGGTCTCGAAATCGCGCTTCGGTCGCGCGCCGATCTTGATCTCGTATGCTTTCCAGCGTTGGACGGTCAGCATCGGTCAGTTCCGATGCTGACTTTCCCAACTCGGCCGCGACGAAGGCGTCGAAGGTGAAGCCCTCGAAGAGGCAAGCGCAGGAGCCTTCTTCAAGCCGCCGCGACATGGCCACGCGGAAATAGGCTTGCCGAGCCACTGCGCGGAACTTCCAATCGGTGATCCCATCGGGCAGATCGATCACCTCTTCGCAGGCAGGCCTGTCTGCGGCGGCAAAGATCCCGGTCCCGCGCCGCTGCATTTCGGTCAGGAGGTCCAGAGCGGCGTCTGCATCCTGCGCCACCACCGCTTCCCGGGTTCTTTCGGCCAGCTGGACATCGCTCAATGAGGCGAGGTCCTCCGCTGCGGCGAAGTTGGCAAGGCAGACGAGGACAGCAACCGCCGCGATCTGGTGAGACGCCCGCCGCATCATTCGGCCCCCGAATAGTCGAAGAAGCTCTTTTCCTTGGCCTGTTCTGCGGCCCAGTTCACACCCGTCTGCCCGGCAGCGAGCCCGGCAGCCGCGTTCAGGCGCCACATCTGGCCGAGCATGTAGTTGGTCTCGGCGGCCATACGGGTGTTGAGATCTATGCTTTCCTTGAGAGTTTCCTGGTTCGCGATCTCGTCAACGAGCCCGTCGATCCGCGCGAGGCTTTGGGCAGCTTCCTCGTAGGAAAGCTGCGCCACGCCCATGGCCGTGGCGCTCGTAGCAGCGGTCGTCGCGATGAGCTTGTCCTGCGGGTTCTCCGATGACGACAACCCGGCCAGGGTTTCCGAGGTCAGGCCGGCCCTTTCCAGCGTGTCGCGCATATACTCGGCGGCCATCTTGTCGCCCATGGTCACATCGCCATCGAGAAGGCTTTCAAAAAGCCCGTCGAAATCCCCGATGGTGAGCGCATCCTGGAAGCCGGAAAGGTCAGTGATTTTGGCCGCGCGCGAGCGCAGGTCCTCCACCGAATTGTAGAGGCTTGCGATCTCGTTCAGGCCCGAGATTGATCCGAGGATGCCTTCGAGGTTGGTCAGCTGCTCGAGACCGGTCTCGACCTGCTTCTTCAATTCTTCGATCTGCGCGATCTGGTTTTCGGCATCGCGAAGTGCCGCCTGCAGCTGCTCGATGTTCTTGGCAAGGT
>JAGNNA010000373.1 GCA_017990895.1 Reyranella sp. | reverse complement strand
ACAGTGTGTCGTTCATGTTCGACCGGCTGGGCGAGTTCCGTTACCCGCTGTCCGTCGGCAGCGCCGATGAGGTGCTGGAGAAGGCGATCGACGCCGGCGCCGACGACGTGGTGAGCGGCGAGGGCGAGGGGGCGGTCCACGAGATTTATTGCGCGCAGGACAGTTTCAACGTCGTGCGCGAGGCGCTTGAGAAATCGCTGGGCCAGCCGAGCGTGGCCAAGCTGACCTGGCGTTCCAAGACCGGTGCGCCGGTCGAGGGCGAGACCGTGCAGACCCTTCTCGACCTCATATCGGCGCTGGAAGACAACGACGACGTCCAGAACGTCTACGCCAACTTCGAGGTGTCGGACGACGCCCTGGCGAAGTTCGCGGCCTGAGCCGGGCGGAATGAGACTGATCGGCCTCGATCCCGGCCTGCGGCTGACCGGCTGGGGCGTGATCGAGGTCGAGGGCAACCGGCTGCGCCACGTGGCCCACGGCGTCGTCAAGGTCGCGACGACGGGCACGCTGGCCGAGCGGCTGAGGGAACTGTTCGAGGGCGTCGCCGGCGTCGTCGAAGCGCATCGGCCGGTCGAGGCCGCGGTCGAGGAGACCTTCGTGAACGTCAATCCGGGTTCCACCCTGAAGCTCGGTCAGGCGCGCGGCGTCGTCATGCTGGCGCCGGCCCGCGCCGGCCTGCCGGTTTTCGAGTATTCGACCAACCTGGTGAAGAAGTCGGTGGTCGGGACAGGGCACGCCGACAAGAACCAGATCGCCATGATGGTCGGACGGCTGCTGCCGGGCGTCGATGCCAGGCAGGATGCCGCCGATGCCCTGGCGGTCGCGATCTGCCACGCCCATCACCGCGCGACGGCGCGACGCATCGAGGCCGCGCTGTGATCGCCAAGCTCAAGGGTCTCGTCGACTCGGTCGACACAGACAGCGCCGTCATCGATGTCGGTGGCGTCGGCTATCTCGTCTCGGCCTCTGCCCGCACGTTGCGCGACCTCGCGGTGGGCGGAGCGGCGACCATGCTGGTCGAGACGATCGTGCGCGAGGATGCGATTGCCCTCTACGGCTTCCTCGAAACGGCCGAACGCGACTGGTTCCGCATCCTGACGACCGTGCAGGGGGTCGGTGCCCGCGTGGCGCTATCGATCCTGTCGACCCTGTCGCCTGACGAGATCGCCCGCGCGATTGCCGCGCAGGATCGCGCGACCCTGAGCCGTCCGCCGGGCGTCGGGCCGAAGCTCGCCGCACGCCTCACCACCGAGTTGAAGGACAAGGCCGCCGCGTTCGGCATAGCCCCCGCGCCTGCGACGGCAGGCAGGCCCGGTACGCCGGCGAGCACGCCCGGATCGATCAACGAGGACGCGGTCTCCGCCCTCGTCAATCTCGGCTACAAGCGCGTCGAGGCTTTCGGTGCCGTCGCCCGCGTCACCCAGCGGCTCGGCGCCGAAGCCCCGCTCGACGCCGTGATCCGCGCCGGCCTGCAGGAGCTCGCGTGATGAGCAACGCTCCCGAACGCCTGGTGACGCCAAAGCGCGCCGAGGAAGACGCCGCCGAACTGGCGCTGCGCCCGCAGACGCTCGACGACTTCATCGGCCAGAAGCAGGTCCGGGAAAATCTCAAGATCTTCATCGCCGCCGCCAAGGGCCGCGGCGAGGCTCTCGATCACGTGCTGCTGCACGGCCCTCCGGGCCTCGGCAAGACGACGATGGCGCAGATCGTGGCGCGCGAGATGGGTGTGGGTTTTCGCGCGACATCGGGCCCTGTCATCCAGAAGGCCGGCGACCTCGCGGCGCAGCTCACCAATCTGCAGCCGCACGATGTGCTGTTCATCGACGAGATCCACCGTCTCAATCCTGCAATCGAGGAAGTCCTCTATCCCGCGATGGAGGATTTCCAGCTTGACCTCATGATCGGCGAGGGGCCTGCCGCCCGTTCGGTGCGCATCGAACTGCCGCCGTTCACTCTGGTTGGCGCCACGACGCGGTCCGGCCTCATGACCCGGCCGCTGCGCGAGCGCTTCGGAATCCCCTTGCGCATGATCTTCTACACGCCGGCCGAACTCGAGACGATCGTGCAGCGCGCCGCCCGCGTCCTCAAGATGCCGCTCGCGCCCGATGGCAGCGCGGAGATCGCCAAAAGGTCACGGGGGACGCCGCGTGTCGCGAACCGACTGCTGCGCCGGGTCCGAGACTTCGTGGCCGTCGCCGGGGATGCCGGCGTCGATGCGCGGGTGGCCGATGCGGCGCTGACGCGGCTGGAAGTCGACGGGCGGGGGCTCGACGCCATGGACCGCCGCTACCTCGCCTGCATTGCCGAGAATTACGGCGGCGGGCCGGTGGGTGCCGAGACCCTGGCGGCGGCCCTCGCCGAACAGCGCGACGTGATCGAGGACGTGATCGAGCCCTATCTGATGCAGCTCGGCCTGTTGATGCGCACGCCGCGCGGCCGCCTGCTGTCCGAGGGCGGTTACCGGCATCTCGGCCTGTCGATGCCCAAGGGGCAGAAGCAGCAGCTCGATCTTCTGGCCGCGGGTGATCCGCCGGAGGATTCGTGAACACTGCGCCGACCTCGGGCCGCCTCCACGACGGCAGCCACGTGTTGCCGTTGCGCGTCTACTACGAGGACACCGATGCCGCCGGCATCGTCTACTACGCAAACTGGCTGCGCTTCCTCGAACGGGGGCGGACGGAACTGCTGCGGCTGCTGGGACAGCAGCACATGGCGCTGCGCGAGGAGCGCGGCATCAACTGGGTGGTGCGCCGCTGCGCCATCGATTACCTCAAGCCTGCGCGGCTGGATGATACGATCGAGATCGTCACAAGCTGCGGCGAGTTGCGCGGCGCGTCGCTCGACATGATTCAGCAAGCACGCCGCAATGAAGAGATCCTGGTTCAAGCCGAACTCGTCGTCGCCTGCATGGGCGAGGGTGGTCGGCCTGTCCGATTGCCGCCGCTCGTGCGGACTGCCCTGGCCCAGGTAGCGCTGAGCGGATCGCCCCGCTCACGCCATATTCGGATACAACCCTCTTGAACCAACGGAGAACATAAATGGACGCGCTAGCGCAGGTCGCCGGAGCCCCCCTCGGCGGCGGCACGGGGACGATTGACATGTCCGTATACGGCCTGTTCATGCAGGCCGACTGGGTCGTCAAGGCCATCATGATCCTGCTCCTGCTGGCCTCGTTCTGGTCGTGGGCGATCATTTTCGAGAAAGTTCTCCGACTTCGCTCCCTGAAGCGCAGCGCCCAGTCCTTCGAGGACACGTTCTGGTCCGGCGTGTCGCTGGAAGACCTCTACGACCGCGTCGGCGCCAAGCCCGACGATCCGATGTCGAGCATTTTCTCCGCCGCCATGCGCGAATGGCGCCGGTCCGTCTCCAAGGGCCTCGCCTCCAGCGCTACGGCGCGCGCGGCGCTCCGCCAGCGCATCGAGCAGGTGATGGGCGTCACCATCCAGCGCGAGATGGAGGCGATCGAGAAGCGGCTGGGCTTCCTCGCCACGGTCGGCGCCAATGCGACCTTCGTCGGCCTGTTCGGCACCGTCTGGGGCATCATGAACAGCTTCAGCCACATCGCGCAGTCGAAGAATACGTCGCTGGCGGTGGTGGCGCCGGGCATCTCCGAGGCGCTGTTCGCCACCGCGATCGGCCTCGTCGCGGCGATTCCCGCGGCGGCCGCCTACAACATCCTGTCGGGCCAGGTCTCGCGCTACGCCCAGCAGCTCGAGGCCTTCGCCGGTGAGTTCATCACCATCCTGTCGCGTCAGCTCGAGGAACAGGTCTGATGTCGGGCGTCATCCCGGCTCCCGGCGCCAATTCGTCGGGTAGCAAGTTCAAGCGGCGGAGCTACACGCCGATCGCCGACATCAACGTGACGCCGCTGGTCGATGTTATGCTGGTGTTGCTGATCATCTTCATGGTGACGGCGCCGCTGCTCCAGGTCGGCGTGCCGGTCGACCTGCCGAAGACCAGCGCCAGCCAGGTCGGCGGCAAGGACGAGCCAATGGTGGTGTCGGTGAACGCGCAGGGCGAGGTGTTCCTCGGGGAGACCAAGTACGACATCGCCGAACTCGGCGCGAAGCTGAAGGCCGTGCACGAGGAGAAGCCCGACCAGCGCGTCTTCATGCGGGGCGACAAGAGCGTCGACTACGGAAAGATGATGGAAGTCATGGGCGTAGTGATCGACAGCGGCTTCCGCCAGCTCGGCCTGCTCGGCGAACAGGCGCAGGCCCTCGGACGGGGCGGCGGCACCGTCACGCCGGCCACGCCCGGCCAGACCGCTCCCCGCGCGCCGCAACCGCAGCAGCAGCCCGCGGCGCCGACGCCCCGGCGCTGAGACAACGGACGCGAAGAGGACGATGGCTCGCTATTACCCCGCCAGCATCGAGATGCGCACACCGGCCATCGTGTCGGCGATGGTGCACGTCTTCGTGCTGGGGGCGGCGGTGCTCAATCTCGACTTCTTCGGCAAGCCGCCACCGATGGAACCCGAGCCGGTGATGGTCGAGTTCGAGGCGATCGACAAGAAGGCGGGGGCGCCGACGGTGGCCACGCTGCCGCCGCAGCCCAAGGACGCGCCAATCGCGCAGGAGACGACCAAGGCGCCGCCGGTGCAGTCGGCCGAGCCGCCGCCGTCGCCGCCCACGCCGAAGCCGCCCGAGGTCGCCGAGCCTCCGAAGCCTCCGCCGCCGCCCAAGCCTGAGGAGAAGCCCAAGACCGAGGCTGCCAAGCCGGACGAGGATCTGGTGGCGATGAAGCCGAAGGAGCCGGAGAAGCCGAAGGTCGAAAAGCCGCCGGAGCCGCCCAAGCCCGCGCCGGAGGTGA
>JAGNNA010000372.1 GCA_017990895.1 Reyranella sp. | reverse complement strand
GCCCAAGGGTCGCATCCTCAAGGAGGCGGGCCCCGTCTTCGCGGCTGCCGGCATCGTGCCGGAGGCGGCCTTCGCCGATCCCGATGCCCGCCAGCTCCGCTTTGCGACCAACCATCCCGACCTCGACATCATCCGCGTCCGCTCCTTCGACGTGGCGACCTTCGTGGCTTTTGGCGCCGCGCATCTCGGGATCGCCGGCGCCGACGTGCTGATGGAGTTCGACTATCCGGAGATCTACGCCCCGATCGATCTCGGCATCGGCAAGTGCCGGCTGGCCGTGGCCGAGCCGGTGGAGATGGCGGGCAGGGACGATCCGCGGCGCTGGAGCCACGTCCGCATCGCCACCAAATATCCCGAGGTCACGCGCCGCCACTTCGCCGCCCGCGGCGTGCAGGCGGAGTGCGTCAAGCTGTCGGGCGCGATGGAACTTGCGCCGTCGCTCGGCCTCAGCCACCGCATCGTCGATCTCGTCGATTCCGGCCGGACGCTGAAGGAGAACGGGCTGGTCGAGATCGAGCATATCGCCGACATCACTTCGCGCTTCATCGTGAACCGCGCCGCGCTGAAGACGCGGCCCGATCGGGTCGGCCACTGGATCGACCGTTTCCGCGAAGTCGCCCTCGGGGTGCCCCGTGCCGCTTAGGCTCGACGCTTCGGCGCCGGGTTTCGAAAAGGAATTTTCGGCCTTCCTCGGGCGCAATCGGGACACCGACGAGAATGTCGACCGCGTGGTCGCCGGCATCGTGGCCGATGTGCGCGCGCGCGGCGACGCCGCCGTGGTCGACTACACCGCGAAGTTCGACTGGGACGGCATCACGGCCGCCAATATGCGCATCTCCGATGCCGAATGCGACGCGGCGGCGGCACTGGTGCCGGCGGGGCAACGCGAGGCGCTGACCTTCGCCGCCAAACGGATCGAGGCGTTCCATCGCGCCCTGATGCCGAAAGACGTCGATTTCACCGACGCCACTGGCACGCGGCTCGGGGCGCGCTACCGGCCGGTGGATGCCGCCGGCGTCTACGTGCCAGGCGGCACGGCGGCCTACCCGTCCTCGGTGCTGATGAACATCGTGCCGGCCAGGGTCGCGGGCGTGCGCCGCATCGTCATGGTGGTGCCGACGCCCGGCGGCACGCTCAATCCGCTGGTCATGCTGGCGGCCCGGATCGCCGGCGCCGACGAGATCTGGCGCATCGGCGGGGCGCAGGCGGTGGCCGCGCTTGCCTACGGCACGGAATCGATCCGTCCGGTCGACAAGATCACTGGGCCGGGCAACGCCTATGTCGCGGCGGCCAAGCGCCGTGTGTTCGGCCAGGTCGGCATCGACCTGATCGCCGGGCCTTCGGAAATCCTCGTGGTCGCCGATCGGCACAACGATCCGCAATGGATCGCGGCCGACCTCCTGTCGCAGGCCGAGCACGATCCGTCCTCGCAATCGGTGCTGATCGCCGACGATGCGGCTTTTGCCGACGCCGTCATGCGCGCCGTCGAGGCCGAGCTGAAGACGCTGGCCCGCGCCGGGATCGCAGCAGCGAGCTGGCGCGACAATAGCTGCGTGATCCTGGTGCCGGACTTCTCCGCCGCGCCGCCCATCGTCGACGCCATCGCCGCCGAGCATGTCGAGTTGGCGATGGAGATGGCGGAGGCCGAGGCGCTGTCGCAGAAGCTTCGTCATGCCGGTGCGATCTTCCTCGGCCGCTACACGCCCGAGGCGATCGGCGACTATGTCGCCGGCACCAACCATGTGCTGCCGACCTCGCGCGCCGCGCGTTTTTCCGGCGGGCTGGGCGTGGCCGACTTCCTGAAGCGGACGTCGCTGGTCGCCTGCACGCCGCAGTCGCTGGCGGCCCTCGGTCCGTCCGCGGTGGCGCTCGCCGATGCCGAAGGGCTCGGCGCGCATGGCCGGTCGGTTTCGCTGCGGCTGGGCCGCTAGCCATGTCGGCCGGGACGATCGACAGTACACGACGCATCGTCGACGTCGTGCTGGACGAGGACTCGGTCGCTCGCCGAACGCCCGAGGTCGAGCACGAGCGTGCCGTCGCGCTGTTCGACCTGATCGAGGAGAACGACTTCTGCCTGGTCGGCGGGCAGCCCGGACCCTACCGTCTGCGCATCGGTATCTTCGAGCAGCGCTTGGTGTTCGACGTGCGCAACGAGGCCGACGAGAAGCTGCGCGACATCGTCCTGTCGCTGACCCCGTTCCGCAAGGTCGTGAAGGACTACTTCCTGATCTGCGAAAGCTACTACGCCGCCATCAAGAAGCTCGGCCCGTCGCAGATCGAGGCGCTCGACATGGGCCGGCGCGGCCTGCACGACGAGGGCTCGCACCTGCTGCGCGAGCGGCTCGACGGCAAGATCGAGGTCGACCATGACACGGCCCGGCGGCTGTTCACCCTGATCTGCGCCCTGCACATCAAGTCGTGAGCGGGCGGGGGCGATGATCGGACTGCCGTCCAGCCTGCTCTTCGCCTGCAGCGAGAATTCCGTCCGGTCGCCGATGGCCGAGGCGTTGGCCAAGCGGCTCTACGGCCACAGGGTCTATATCGATTCGGTGGGCGTGCGGGCGAGCGAGGTCGACGGGTTTGCAGTCGCCGCGCTGGACGAGATCGACATCGACGTTCACCGCCACCATGCCAAGACCTTCGACGATGTCGATGCGGCCTCGTTCGAACTGATCGTCACCCTGTCGCCGGAGGCGCATCACAGCGCGCTGGAATTCACGCGCGGGACGGCGACCGAGGTCGAATACTGGCCAATGCCTGATCCCAGCGCGGTGGAGGGATCGCGAGAGAACCGGCTCGATGCCTACCGTCACACCCGCGATCAGGTCCTGGCCAGACTGAAGGCGCGCTTCGGAATCCCGATCACGCCTACGGTCTGACCGTCGCGGCCTACCGCTGGGTGACGTGCCCGGCGGGATCGAGGGTGATCAGTTAGTAGGTGTCACCCTTGAGGGCCTGGCCCTCCCAGCTTCCGTCCTTGTTGCGCAGGAGCATGGTGACGCCGTTGTAGCCGGCATCGTGGGTCTGCTGCCGCGCGATGGCGCCTTCGGCGGTCGGCGTCCAGTTGGGCGCCGTCGTGGGCGTGAAGATTTTGTTGGGCTCGGTACCGGGTTCGCGACCGGTGGGCATGCCTTGCGCCTGGACTGCATTTGTCGCGAGGGCCGCAGCGCCGACCAGTGAAAAAGCGAGCAATGTCCGGTTCATGATCTCTCTCCTCAGGTGCGAAGCGCTGCCACACTGGAGCGCCTTCGCCCGGGATCTTTTCCGAACCGTATTGTGAGCGGATCGTGGCGGTTTAGCGCCCATGCGTGCAGGCGAGCCTCCCGCTTCGCACGAGCGCCTGTAAGGACGCCGTCAGCGCGTGCCGTCGGCGCCCGCGTACCAAGCCGCGCGATGCGAGCTGTGATGCCGTGCCGGCAGGTTGACGATGTCCATGAACACCGAGGCGCCGCCGTCGGCGCCCGCGAGGTCGCCCTCGAGCACGTCGATGTCGAAGGTCAGCCTGTCGCCTTCCAGCTTGGGCGACTTCAGCGTGACGACGGCATCGACGACGCTGGCCATCGCCTTGTTCACCACTGAGACCGTGGCATTGGGCGGATCCTTGGCGAAGGAGTTGGGCGCCTTCGACGTCCACTCCTCCAGTACGTGCGCCAGCATCGCGTGGCCCGCGGAGCGCACCGGGCGGTCGGCGAACACAATGACGCTGGGCGCGATGCCTTCCAGGATCAGCTTGTTGTCCTGCAGCTTGGCGCCGCGGGCGTTCAGCACGAACATCGAGGGGATGAGGCGCGGATGGCGCGCCGCACCGACCACCTTGGGCAGGCCCTGCACCGTGGAGGGGGCGGGTGCCGCCGGCTGCGTCTGCGCGGTGGCGCCGAAGGCGAGGCCGAGCGTGGCGGCGGCAGTCGCGAGGGCGATGGAGAGTCGGAAGGTCTTCATGGGGGTCACCGTGCAGCTCAGTAGCAGGGCAGGAGGGGCGGCTTGCCGCACGTCGGCGCGTTGTAGCGCTGCTGGTAGCGCGGATCGATGTCGGGCGGAGGCGGTGCGCCGGCGCCGCTGTTGGTGCCACCGCCACCATAGCCGCCGCCATATGGATTGACGGGGTGCGTCGGCGAGGGATTGGACCAGCCGCTGAACGTGCTGGTGCCGTTCGGATCGCCGATCGCTGGCGTCTCGCCGCCGGTCGTCTGGCTCTGCCCATAATACTGGGCGCCGTGCGAGCCGATGCCGAACCAGATCGTGTCGATGAACACCGAGGCCGGGCCGTCGGCGGCGCCGAGGCTACCCTCCAGCACGTCGACGTCGAAGGTGAGCTTCTCGCCCTCGAGCTTCGCGGTCTTCAGGGTCACGACCAGGTCCGAGACGTTCCCGCCATCCTTGTGGAAGACGGAGACCGTGGCATTCGGCGGATCCTTGGCGAAGCTGCCGGTGCGCCAGATGTCGGCCATGTCCGGCGTCACCATGTGGCCGACCGAGCGCTTCGGCCGGCTGGTGAACAGGGTCGCCGTCGGCAACACGCCGTCGAGGACCAGCTTCTGGCCGTCGAGCTTTGCGCCGCGGGCATTGATGACGATCAGGGCCGTCGAATACTGCCGCGTGGCCGGCTTGCCGATCGTCTTCTGGGCCGGATGGGTGATGGCGTTGGGCGGTGCCGCGGGAGCGGGCGACGTCTGGGCGAATGCCAGCGCCGGCGCCAGGAGCAGGGCGGCCACGAGGCCGGACATGCACGTTGAGTTCATCTTCTGCTGGTCCTTCTTTCCCGGGCGTCCGTAGCCGCGCTCTGTATAGGGGAGGCAGGGTCCCGTGAGAAGGCCGGCCGTCCCCGGT
>JAGNNA010000058.1 GCA_017990895.1 Reyranella sp. | reverse complement strand
GTCGTAGCCCGGCACATAGTCGCGATAGAGCGGCGAGCCATAGGTGGTGAGGAGGTCCTTGGTCTCCTCGAGATCCTTGATGCCGGTCGGCAGGCCGTGCAGCAGCGGCAGGTCCTCGCCGCGGCGAACCGCGGCCTCGGCCGCCTTGGCTTCCTTGCGGGCGCGGTCGACGCACATCGCGGTCACGGCGTTCACCGCCGGGTTCACCTCCTCGATGCGCTCCAGGCAGGCGTCGAGCAGCTCCACCGGCGAGATTTCCTTAGTGCCGATGCGGCGACGCAGCTCGACCGACGACAGGGTGACGAGTTCTTCTTTCGACATTGCTTCCTCTTCTTGAAATCGATTACGGCCGGTGCAGTTGGACGGGTTCGCGCGTCACGGTGCGGCGGCCGTTCTTGTAGGCGGCGAGGACGGGCGCGATGGTCCGCAGCGCCATGACGGCATCCGGGGCGTCGAGTACGACCAGGTCGGCCGGACCGCCGACGGCGATGCCGTAATCGTCCTTGCGCATCAGCTTGGCGGCCGTCCTGGTCGTCATGTCCCACAGCGCCTTCACCTCGTCGTCGTTGGCGCGCTGGGTGACGATGGCGTGCATGTTCACCTGGCGCAGCAGCTGGCCATCGCCGAACGGCGTGAACGGATTGAGGATGTTGTTGGAGGCGACCGAGCAGGTGACGCCGCGCTCGGTCAGGAAGTTCAGGTCGAGGACGTTGCGCGGCACGTTGTGGTCGGTGTGGCGGCCGCCGAGATAGAGGTCGGTCGCAGTCAGCACCGTCGCAGCGACGCCGGTGTCGGCCATGCGCCGGGCGACCCGGTCGAGATCCTTGAATGGCATGGTCGAGAGCTTGCCGACATGCCCGACCGCGACCCGGCCGCCCCATTTATATTTCTCGGCGAGATCGCAGACCAGCAGCGTGTCGAGATGCTCGGCCGTGGGGCCGCTGTCGACATGCATGTCGATGTCGGCATCGAACTCGCGCGCCAATTCGAAGACGCGATGGATCTGGGCCGCGCTGTCGCTGTCGTAGCTGGGCGCCGCGCCGACGACCCTCGCGCCGTTCTTGAGCGCCTCGACCATCAGCTCGTCGGTGCCGGGATTATTGGTCAAGCCTTCCTGCGGCATGACGCAGAGCTCGATGTCGATCGCCCACTTGTACTTGTCGACCAGCGCCTTGACGCCCTCGAAGCCGCGCATCCCGATCTTGGGATCGACTTCGCAATGGGGGCGCATGCGGGTGGCGCCGTGGCTGATGCATTTCTCGATGGTCGCCGAGGCGCGCTCGATCACGTCCTCGACCGTCATCGTGTGCTTCACTGCCGACACGCGCTCCATGGCGAGGTGCGGCACGCGCTTCTTCGTGTGCTCGCAGCGGCCGAGGATGCAGGCCTTGTCGAGGTGGATGTGGGTGTCGACGAAGCCCGAGCAGACCAGCCGACCATGACCCTTGTATTCTTCCCTGGCGCTGCCGCCCAGCTTCGGGGCTATGGCTGCGATGCGGCCCTGGACGACGCCGATGTCGGTCGTGGGTTGATCGGGCGTACTGTCGGCGAGCCGCACATCGCGCAGGACAAGGTCGAAATCCATCATCACTCCAGTCGCCGGCGGCGGCCGGCACGCATGTTGCACCATGCCGCCGGTCATTAACAGCCCGACGGCCCCGGAGGCTCAGCAAGAACCATGCTTTCCCGACGTCATCTCCTGATTGCCGGCACCGCCGCGGTCGTTGCTCCGAGCATGGCCGCCGGGCAAACCGCGGCGTGGCCGACCAAGCCCATCCGCTGGATCGTCAACTTCCCGCCCGCCGGCGCCGCCGACATCATGTCGAGGGCGCTGGCGGAATATTTCGGGACGAAGCTCGGCCAGCCCATCGTGGTCGAGAACAAGCCCGGCGCCGGGGGCATGCTGGGGGCCGATATCGTCGCCAAGGCCCGCGGCGATTCGCATATCGTCATGATCTCGAGCGCCGCCAGCCACGGGATCGGACCCGTCCTCTACAAGGACGTGCCCTACGATCCGCTGGCCGACTTCACGCACATCCATCTCGTCGGCACCTTCCCGAGCGTGCTGGCGGTCAACGGCACCTCGCCGATCGGTTCGGTGCAGGAGCTGATCGAGATGGCGAGGGCCAAGCCGGGCGATGTCACCTATGGCTCGGGCGGCAACGGGACGATGAACCATCTGGTCGGCCAGTTGCTCGCGCTCTCGACCAAGGCGCCGCTCACGCACATTCCCTATCGCGGCTCGGCCCCGGCGATGAACGACCTGATGGGGGGCCAGATCACCGCCTTGATGGAAAGCCTGCCGACGGCGACCGGTTACTTCACCTCCAAGCGCATGAAGCCGCTGGCGGTGAGCGAGGACCAGCGCGCGCCGACCCTGCCAGACGTGCCGACCTTTCGCGAGGCGGGATTCCCCGAAGTCGTGGCGACCAACTGGTTCGGCTTCTCGGCACCCGCCGGCATTCCGCCTGAGATCGCCAAGCGATGGGAGACGGAGATCGCCGCTGCCCTGCAGAGCGCAGAGATCAAGGAGCGGTTCGACAAGCTCGGTATCCGGCCCGGGACCCTGGGCGCGGAGGGCTATACCGCGCTCATCGCCAGGGAACTGCCGCGCTGGCGCGAGGTGATCAAGGACGGAAATATCCGCGCGGACTGATTGCGTGAAGCACCGCTTCCGGCACAATGCGCGCCGGAGGAAATCAAGATGGTGCATCCGCTTCGCGACAAGGCGGCCGTCAGCGGCATTGGCGAGACTGAATACACGCGCGGTACGACCAAGAGCGGCCTCGCGCTGCAGCTCGAGGCCAGTCTCAAGGCAATCGACGATGCCGGGATCGATCCGCGCGACGTCGACGGCGTCATTCCGTATTTTCCGGGCGGCGCGATCGCCGAGGACTTCATTGCCAATCTCGGCCTGAAGGACCTCACGCTCTCGGCCTTCATCCCGATGGGCGGCGCCACCTGCGTCGCAGCGATCCAGATGGCGGCGATGGCGGTGACGACCGGCGTCTGCAAGCACGTGCTGATCTCGGTCGGCCGTACGGGTTACTCCGGCTCCCGCGTCTCGACGCGCCTGCAGCAGTTCCCGGTGTTCGCGCAGGCCGCCGAGTTCGAACTTCCGATCGGCATGTTCGCGCCGGCCCAGCTCTACGCCCAGGGCGCGCGACGTCACATGGAGCTCTACGGCACGACGTCACGGCAGTTCGCCGAAGTTGCCATGGTCATGCGCCAGCATGCGATCCTCAACGGCAACGTGGTGATGAACAAGCCGCTCACGGTCGAGGATCACCAGGCCTCCCGCATGATCTCCGATCCGTTCCGGCTGTTCGATTGCAGCCTGGAGAGCGACGGCGGCGCCGCGGTGATCGTGAGTGCCACCGATCGAGCCAAGGACCTCAGGAAGCCGCTGGTCACCATCGCCGGTGTGGCCGAGGGTCATCCCGATTCGCCGGCTTCGATCGCGCAGCGCCCGGACATACTGGAATTCGGTCTGGTGAAATCCGCACCGCGCGCCTACGCGATGGCCGGGGTGGGCCCCAAGGACATCGACGTGGCCGAAATCTACGACTGCTTTACCTTCACGGTGATCCGCCAGCTCGAGATCCTGGGCTTCTGCAAGACCGGCGAGGGTGGGCCTTTCGTGATGGACGGCCGCATCGCGCTGGGCGGCGAGCTGCCGATCAATACCCATGGCGGGTTGCTGAGCCAGGGTCACGTCGTGGGGCTGAACCACGTGATCGAACTGACGCGCCAGTTGCGCGGCGAGGCCGGCAAGGCCCAGGTGAAGGCGGCCGAGATCGGCCTCGTCACCGGCTATGGCGACATGGGCGACGGGTCGATCGCCATCCTGAGGAGGGCGGCATGAGCCAGGCTCCCACACCGGTCGCGCCGGCACCGGAACGCCCGCTGCCGACGCCGACGCGCGAGAGCCAGCCCTATTGGGACGGCATGCGCGAGGGTCGCTTCCTGCTGCAGTACTGCTCGTCCTGCGGCAAGGTCAGGCACTATCCGCGGCCGGTCTGCCCGCACTGCTTCTCGATGGAAAGCGAGTTCAAGGAAGCGCCGCTCGGCGGCAGCATCCATGCCTGGACCGTGTGCCACCATCCGTTCAACTTCTTCTTCAAGGCATCCGCGCCCTACATCGTGGCGCTGGTCGACATGGATGCCGGCGTGCGCGTCAATGCGCAGTTGCACGGCATCCCCGAGGCTGAGTTGAAGATCGGCCGGCGTGTGAAGCTCGGCTTCGAGCCGGTCAACAAGGAAGTGACGCTGCCCGTCTTCGTCGCCGAATAGATAAGACAGAGAAATCCTGGGAGGAAGATCATGAAGCGTTCCACGTTCGTGGCGTCGGCCCTGGCCGCGCTGCTGCTGCCGTTTGCCGCCTCGGCGCAAACCGATTGGCCGACCAAGCCGGTCTCCCTGGTCGTGCCCTATCCGCCGGGCGGCGTGAACGACGCCGTGGCTCGCGTCTATGCCGAAAAGCTCTCGGCGGAACTCGGCAAGCCGTTCATCGTCGACAACCGCGCCGGCGCAGCCACCACCGTGGCGTCCAACTTCGTCGCCAAGGCCGCGCCCGACGGCTACACGATCTATGCGGCCGGCACGTCGCTGATCATCAATCCGACGCTCACCGGCCAGGTCCAGTACGACCCGAACAAGAGCTTCGAGCTCGTGTCGCTGATGTCGTTCACGCCCTTCATCCTGCACGTGAACGCCGAGTTCCCGGCCAAGAACATGGCCGAGCTGATCGCCTACGTGAAAGCCAATCCCGGCAAGTTCAACATCGCGAGCTCGGGCATCGGCGCCACCAACCATCTCGCCGCCGAACTGTTGAAGGCGCAGGCCGGCCTCAACATCACGCACGTCCCCTACAAGGGCGGCGCGCAGGCCGGACAGGACGTGGCCTCGGGGCAGGCCCAGATGATGTTTTCGGCCGCGCTCGAAGCGAAGCCGGTGCTGGCGACGGGCCGCACCCGGGCGATCGCCATTTCGAGCCTCCAGCGCTCGCCCGCCTTCCCCGACATCCCGACCGTGGTCGAAGCGGCGGGGCTGCCCGACTTCGAGGCGGTGTTCTGGCAGGGCATGGTGGTGCCGGCCGGAACGCCCAAGGCGATCGTCGACAAGCTGCAGAAGGCGATCGCCAAGATCGCGGCCGAACCCGAGATGATCGAGCGTTTCAAGCCTCAGGGCGTGGAGATCCGCGCCTCGACGCCGGCCGAGTTCAAGACGTTCCTCGACAAGGAGGAGAAGCGCTGGACGAAGCTGATCAAGGAACAGAACATCAAGCCGGAGTAACCGTCCGGCTCAGAGCGCTTTCCGAAGCGTGAGATTGAAGCGGCGGTGTCCGGTCAGCGGATGCTCGCCGCTTTTCAATGTCAGGACGCCGTGATGGAACAGGCGGGATGGGCCGCCCCACACGACGACGTCGCCATGCTCCAGCGTGATCTTCCGGACGGGATCGGAGCGCTTCGGTCCACCGAACTGGAAGATGGCGGGCAGGCCGAGCGACACCGACACGATGGGATGAGCGTAGTCGGCTTCGTCCTTGTCCTGATGCAACGATAGCTTCGTGCCGGGTTCGTAGCGGTTGATCAGGCAGGCGTCGGGGGCGAAGTTCGCGAATCCGGCTGCGGTCGCCGCTTCATCGGCCAGCACGAGAAACGCCGCAGGCATTGCGGGCCACGCCGCGCCGGATTGCGGGTCGTGCGCCTGGTAGCGGTAGCCGGTGCGATCCGTGACCCAGCCCGCCGCACCGCAATTGGTCATCGCCACCGACATCTCGAAGCCGCCGGGTGTCATCATGCGCCGGAAGGGCGCTCGTGCCGCAATCTCCTCGATGGCCGCCAGCAGCGCGGTATCACGCTTTCGTGCGAATCCGCGCAACACCGTGGCGCCGGGCGCCAGCGCCTCCATTCCGCCATCTGCGTCGAACAGGCTTTGCTGCATTGCACTGATATAGGGCATCTTCGGCCGGAAGCATCAGGAGTAGCGTCATGAACAACTGGATCACCGCCGCCGCCGTGATCGTCGTCGGGATGGCGACCGTGGCCGGCCGTGCCGCCGCGCAATCGGGTGAGGCCTCCAAGGGCCAGCGCGTCTTCAACACTCAGTGCAAGTCTTGCCACACGCTGGAGAAGGACGGCGCTCAGGTGACGGGCCCCAACCTGCATGGTCTGGTCGGCCGCAAGGCCGGCACCAGCGCGGGCTATGCCTATTCCGACGCGATGAAGAATTCGGGGATCGTCTGGGACGAGACGACGCTCGCGGAATACAACCGCGATCCCAAGGGCAAGGTGCCGGGCACCAAGATGCTCTACAATGGCGTGAAGAATGCCGGCCAACTCGCCGACCTCGTCGCCTATCTCAAGGAAGCGACGAAGTAGGCCGCCTTACTTGGTGAAACTGTCGCGTGCCCGCAGGTAGGCGAACGAGCCCAGCACGAGACCGGCGGCCAGCGTGCCGAAGACCCAGCGGTAGGCCGTGTCTCCGGCGCCGAAGGCCTCGACGACGTAGCCCGCGCCGGCCGGCAGCACGGCAAGGCCCAGGCACTGGGCCATGTTCACGGTGGTGACGCCGCGGCCGGCCAGCCGGTCGGGAAACAGCGCCCTGCCCTGCGCCACGATCACCGTGCCGTAGGCGCAGAAGAAGCAGAAGGCGATCAGCAACGTTACGGCGAGCCAGAGCGGCGGATGGGGCAGCGCCGCCAGGATCGCCAGCAGCACCATGGAGATCGCGGCGCCCCCGAACACCACCCGCTTGCGCGAGCGCAGGACCCGATCCATCGGCCCGTAGGCCAGGATGCCGAGAATCTGCGCCACGCCCATGGCCAGCAGCACGTTGCCGCGCGTCACGCCGTCGAGCTTGTGCACGTCGTGGAGGTAGGGGCCACCCCAGACGCCCAGCACCGTCAGCATCGTCGCGTAGGCGAAGAAGTGCATCGAAAGGACCGGCCCGAGGCCGGGCGTGCGCCACACCTCCCACAGGCCGCGCAGGATCTGTCCCGGTGACTCGCGGCTCGGCTCGGGACCGCGATACTCTGGCGGCCGGTCGCGTACGAAGAGCAGGAAACCCAGTGCCACCAGCAGCGTGACGACGGCGAGGCCCACGAAGCCGCTGCGCCAGCCGACCGTGGCCGCGATCCAGGCGAGCGGCGTCGCGGCCGCCAGGGTGCCGATGTTCGAGGCCGCGAACACCCAGGAGAGGCGCGTCGCGAGCTTGGCCGGCTCGAACCAGCGGGAGCACAGGAACACGACCGACATGAAGGAGGCGGCGCAGCCCACGCCGACGATGGTGCGTCCGGCGATCAGGTCGGCTGCGTCGCTCGCATTCGCGATCCACAGCGAGCCCAGCACGGCGAGCAGCGACAGCGCCGCCACCGTGCGGCGCGCGCCGAACCGGTCGAACCACATGCCGACGGGAATCTGGACCGCGAACAGGGCGAAGAAGAAGGCGCTGCCCGCCCAGCCGAGCTGGCGCGCGCTGAGATCGAGGTCGCGCACGAGCTCGGGCGCGATCACGCCGTTCGACACGCGATAGAACTGGCTGAGGCAGGTGACGGCGATCAGCAGGATGAGGAGAGGCAGTCTCGACGCCATGGCCGGGTTGCTACCATGGATGGAGCCGAAGTTCCTTCGGCCTGGACCGAAGGGTCACTCGCAGCGTCCGTCCGCTCAACCGGCAGTCTTGCGGTCATGCCCGCAGCGTTATCCACCAGCGGCGATTCGATCAAAGAATGGCACGTCATGCAATATCAGACGACCGCGTCCAATCTCGATGATCCCTGCTTGCCGCCACTGGGCCAGTTGGCGGCTCACGATCTCACGGGAAACGCCCAACATTTGGGCCAGTTCATGCTGCGATACGTTTAGCGAAATGGCTCCCTTAGTTCCCTGCTGCGTTCCGTATTCTTGGGCGATCTCGGCCATTTGCTTGGCCAGCCGGGTCGGGACGTCCAAGAACGTGGTGTCCTGCACAAGCTGAGTGGTTCTGCGCAGTCGTTCACACAAGAAGGCAATAGTACGCAGTGCCACCTCCGGGCGCCTTCGAAGGAACGGCAGGAAGGCGGCGCGACTGAGAAAGATCAGTCGCGATGGCTCGCGCGCCAAGGCTGTGGCGGTCCTCCCGCGCCCGTCGAGGAAAGCGATTTCGCCAAAGAACGAGCCGGGTACGAAGCTGTTGAGAGTGAGCTCCTTGCCGCTGGCTGAGCCCACGGTGACGATGATGCGACCGGCAAGTACTCCGTAAAGTCCATCCGCCTCGTCCCCTTCGCGAAAGACAACCTCACCGCCTTTCGTGGAGCGCACGCTGAGATGGGCGAGCAAGTCTTGCCGCTCCGCGGGTTCGAGAGACCCGAACAGGGGATGCCTGCGAAAGAGTTCTTCGGGAGTCATCGATGGCGTGCCCGCCACGCGGCGGACTCAGGCAAACATTTCTGGCCGGAGCTCGCCGCCGATCTCGATGATGGAATCGGCCGGGATGTTCAGGCGCCTTGCGGCGCTGCGAATGGCCTCGGGGCTGGGCGCTTCATACAGGCAGAATGTCTTGAGCTTATCGGCGCTCAGGAATGAGAAAAGCCACTTGATGCCTTCCTCGTCGTTGATGCGCGTAATCGCGCCAGCGCTATCATTGTCCAGCTCGACCTGCTCTGCGAACTGTCTCTCGATCATGTAACGCGGCATCGGTCCCCCCATTCAACGCTCGCATTTCGATGGAGAAGGGCTCCCAGGCCCAGCCGTTCGGCTTCAGAAACGGCCAACGCTCGTAACTCGCGAGCCTGTACGGTATCGCTGTTTCGACCACGTGCCAACAGCATCCGCGCGTATTCGAAGCGAGTCCAGGCAAGCCGCGGCCAGGCCCGGATTTGTTCGTTGAGTACCAGCGCCTGGTTGAAATGCTTCTCAGCCGCTAACCAATCCTTCATGGTTGCCGACAGCATGCCAAGAAAATGGCTTGTTGCACCGCAGCATACCGAGTGGGGCGGCATCAACATAATAATGTCCCGGTACGGGTCCAGCAGTTCACTCAATCGTCCCGCACGCTCGACGTCGCCCAGCACGACGCAGACCTCGGCGAAATAGGTAAGGGTGGCGGGCCGCTTCACGTCCTCTGGCAGATCGAAGCCGGTTGCGGCAAACGCCTCGAAATGCTGGCGCGCCTGGGCGTGAAAGCCGAGCTCGTTTGCAATCAACATCAGACCGGGCTTCCAGACCGATTCCTCCGGATTTTCGTCGATGAAGCGTTTGACCAGGGGGGCAACCTCGCCGAGTCGGCCTTGTTCGCGGCGGATGCTGAACATCTGCATTCCATAGATGCCCAGAGCCTGGGCGAAGCCAGTGTTGCTGACGGCCTGATAGGCGTCGTTGGCTTTTTGCTCGGCGAGCGGAAAGTCGCCTATCAACATCGCACCCAATGTCTGGAAGGCCAGGTTCGACCAAAGGTCGCTGGGTGCCTGGGTCGTGCGTGCGAGATCGGCAAGGCGGTTGCGGGCTTCGTGAAATTCATCGATGTCGCCGATCTCCAGCGAGCGCGTACACCCCAGCGCGGTCGCATAGACGGCCTCGAACGGGTCGACGATCTCCTCCGTCAGACTGGCGTAGTGTCGAATAAGTTGGCGCCTCGCTTCGATGGCGTCGCCCGTCGGCGGGTCGCTTATCATCAGTTCATTGCCGATCGCACAGCCCATTGCGATCGCATCTCCAAGACGTTCCGCCATGGCGCGCGCTTCCCCAGACAACGCTCGTGCCTGTTTCAAGTCCCCACGCATGATCAACGATCGGGCGAGGCGCGCGAGCAGGCGGCAGCGCAGGACTGGGTCGTTGCATTGCTCGTTGTCGAGCGCCTCCCGCACCAGCTCGACCGACATCGGATTGGTCGCGTAGCTGTACTGATCGACGTCGCACATACTCATCGCCGCGTGGGCAAATTCCTGGGCCATCCCCGCTTGGCGCGCCAAGGTTGCGGCCCGATATACGGTTTGCTGAGCCTTGGTACGCGTCTCCTTGAGTTCGATTCGACCCCGGATCAGCAGGAAAGGCACCGCGCAGCGCGAACGAACGGCGGGGTCCTGCAGTCGTTGGGCCAGCCTAAGCCCCCTTGTCACGTGCGCTTTGGCCTCTGCATAGGCACCGCGCGCCATTGCGCTCTCAGCAGCCCTTAACCAAGCCTCCAGCGCGGGCTCCACCCGATCTGCAGACGTGAAGTGCTGGGCCGCGAGCTCAGGCTGGGCGGTGACGATGTCGGTGAAATGGCGAACCAGCGCCTCTGCGATGGCGGCATGGAACTGGCGTCGGCGCGCCAGAAGCAGCGATTGGTAGGCTGCGTCCTGAATAAGGGCATGACGAAACGCGAATGCTTTGCCGCCGGAGGCCGGCAGCCAGACGGGGCGTATGATTTCGGCGGCGATGAGTTCGTCCAAGCTGCCGTCCAGGAGTTCGTCCGGTTGGCCGGCGATGACGCTCAGCAGAGCACGATCGAATTCGCGACCGATGGTGGCCCCGATCTGGGCAATCTCTCGGGTCGCCGGAGCGAGCCGGTCTAGGCGTGAAAGCAGAGATCCCTGTAGCGAATCGGGAATGGCCACATCCTGAAACGGACCCTGTAGCTCAAAGTAACGGCCAGCATCTCGCCAGACATTTGCCTCCAGCACAGTCTTGGTCAGCTCTTCTACGAACAACGGTACACCGTCAGTCCGGGCAACGATCTGCTCGAGCACGAAATCCGGTAGAGCCTTGCCGCCGGTGAGTTGCTCGATCATGGTCTGACGTTCGCGGCGGGACAGGCGATCGAGGTTGACCTGCACGAACTGCGGATAGTTCCACGCTGGCCTGAACTCGGGTCGTGCCGTTATCAGCAGGAGCAGGCGCGACCCGCTCAGCCGCTCCTGCAACTCACGCAGAAGATCGAGTGTCGAAGGATCGGCCCAGTGTGCGTCCTCGACAATCACTACCAGCGCCTGACGTCGGGCCATGGCACAGATCACCTCGGAGAGCACGTCGAGCAGTCGGCGACGGAAGATCAGCGCTGATTCCTGGCCAGCCGTCTCGTCGTCCGTGAGGTGAAGCATCGAAGCCAACACCGTGACCGCACCGGGGTCGTCGATCTCGAGGCTGCGCGCAGCCTCTTCGAGCTTGCGCGTAGCGATGGCGGGTTCACCCTGCGCGTCGAGACCAAGAGCGCGGTAAAGCCAGGCAATAACGGGAAAAAAAGCGCTCGTGCTGTGATAGGAGGAGCAGTACCAGCTGGCCACCTGATGCGACTGATCGGCCAGCGCTTCCCGAAACGCGTGCACGACGCGCGACTTGCCTATGCCCGCCTCGCCGATCATCAGCACGCTGCGCATCTCGCCGTCGCGCGCCTGCTCCCAACGCTGCCGGAGCATCTCCAATTCGGCGGCACGGCCAACGAGTGGCGTCAGGCCGCGGTCGGCGCGGGCGGCAAACCGATCCGGAGTCTCTGCCGGTGCAACAACGCGGAAAGCACGGATCAGGGATGAAACTCCCTTCAATGCGCGCGCGCCAATGTCGTCGAAAGAGAACTGACCTTCGATCAGCCGCCGCGTGGCGGCGCTGATGACAACTGTGTCGGGCTCAGCCTCGTTCTGCAGTCGGGCCGCGACATTGGGCGTCTCCCCGACGACTGCGCCGTGGTCGCGTGCAGCACCCGTCCCTACGTCGCCCACGACAACGAGGCCGGTATGAATGCCGATACGGACCTGGAGGCGCAGAGCAAAGCTCTGCTCCAGTGACTCGTTCACAGATCCAAGACCGGCGACGATCCCGAGACCGGCGCGGACCGCACGCGCGGCATCGTCCTCGTGTGCTTGAGGATACCCGAAGTAAACGAGAATACCGTCGCCCAAGTAGCGGGCGATGTGGCCGTCGTCGACTTCGATCACGGCGGCGCAATGCTCGTGGAAGACGCGGAGCACCTCGCGCAAATCTTCCGGATCGAGCTTTTCGGACATGGGCGTGGAGCCCACAAGATCGATGAACATCACCGTGATGGACCGCCGTTCGGCCATCGCTTTGGGTGACGTCGCAATCGGTACCGCGGTCGGGCTGGGAGGAGGGGCCTTTGACTCGTCCAGCGCCGGAGCACCTGCTCCTCCGAGATTCAGCCCGGCGATCGCTTTCAAGAGCCGCTTGCGATCGCCGAGGGACAAGCCGAGTTCGGTTAGGTCGGCCTCCGTCAGGTCGAGTAGGACATCCCAGTCGACACCGTTTTCGGCAAATCCCGCAGCGTAGTTGCCTAGGCCGATGCCAGACAACCAACTCTTGAGGTCTTCTGCCATGGCCCATCCATGCTGGTCGGGGACCATCATACACATCCAGTAGGCGTTACTCAGCCCCAGCGAGGCTGCTCGCCGAGATCTATGCCAAGCGCGGTTTTGGCGACGATCTCGTGCACCAGCGCAGCGTTAGCAGGGTGAAAGCGGCCGCAGCGGGCATCCCGGAACAGACGTTCCAGCTCGCTACCGCGGAACATGCCGGCGCCGCCGGACAACTCCATCGCAATGTCGACGATCTTCCAGCAGGCATCGACCGCATGGTGCTTAGCCGACACCAGCTTGGACGGCCAAGTGCCACCGTGGTCGACACCGTCGCTCCAGTCGCAGGCCACTCGCTCCAGGTGCGGCGCTATCGGGTCAAGCGTTAGCATGAGCTGCGCCATCGAGTGCTGGACCTCCGGGTGGTAGGCCATCGTCCGGCTCACCGCTAAGGACTTCTTGCCCTTGACGGCCGAGGTGGCGAGATCGGCAGCACGATGCGCCATGCCGCAGTAGATGTTGCCAAATCCCATCGTTGCCCAAGCGAAGATCGCCAGAACAAAGAAGTCGACGCCGCCCGCCGGCACGATGCGACCGATATACCTGTCAGGCACGAAAGCACCTTCGAGTATGACGTCGTCGCTACGCGTGGCGCGCATGCCCATCGTGTCCCAGGTTTCGACGATCTTGTACCCCTCGGTGCCACGCGGCATGAAGGCATGCACGACCTTCGGTCCGCCTTCCGCGTCGGCCCAAAGCGCGTGCAGTCCGTAACGGGTCCATACTGGCGCCAAGCTGCCGAACATCTTGTGGCCGGTGATCCTAAACCCGCCCTCGACCTTTTCGGCCTTAGCGGTAGATAGCAAGACGGGCAGGTCGTTACCGCGCTCCGAATGGCCGGCGGCAAAAATCTCGCCCGCTGCCGCTTCGCGAAGCATCCATTCCAGAGATTTGTCGCCGGTGCGCCAGAGATCGGCCGCTACTCCCACCCAATAGAGGTGCATGTTGACGCCGAGCGCGGTCGCTGGCGCGAAATAGGCGAGGCGGCGCTGCAGTCGTACGGTCTCGGCAAGGCTATAGCCGCGGCCACCGAACTCTTTGGGAACGTTGATGGTGAGGTATCCCGACTTGCGCAGCTCCTCGAAATCCTCAGAGAAGAACTTGTTGTCGCGATCGTACCCGGCGACCCGCTTGGCGAAGCCGTCCAGCATGCCCTGGCTGAGTACTTCGTTCTTGATCATTGTGTCCATGTTGCTTCTCCCGTTCTGCCGCCCGACGCCCGTTGAGGCGACTGTCCGAACGATAGGGGTCAACACCAAAGCGGTATGTGAAGTTGTTCACATAGTCCGGGCATGAATCCTGAGCCGGTCCGCTTGGGGCCGAAATAGCCAAGAAGCCGGTCGTGGCGAGAGGCCAATGGATTCGCTTGCGACGAGTTCGCGAGGACAACGATTCGTATGTCCGATCCAGAGCCGATCGAGCGAGACGTCGTCCATGCATTCTCATCTGAGATTCCCCGGATGAACCCTTGGACCGGGGCAAACGCTAACATTCTGGCGGATCCCGGGGAAGCCGGCGGCGGCCGATCGTGGCCGCGATTTCAGGCGAGTGCGCCGAAGCCGCGAAGTGGAGAGACGGCCCTTCTACTTGAAGCCGCTCAATCGTGGAAAAGAGGTCTCTCCACTTCGCCTCGCTGCGCGAGGCTCCGGTCGAGATGACGGAGTTTTTCGCGGAGCGTCAACGCTGCGCGGCGATCAGCAGGAACGACGGTCGCTCGTCGGCGCCGGCCCAATCGGGATGCGCCTCGACATCGGACGCGCTCGCGGACCACTCCTCCAGCCGCCCAAGGGTGAAGCCGGTCTCGATCAGCAGGTTGACGTAGGTTGCGACAGTGCGGTGCTGCTTGATCACGCCCTTGGCGAGCCGGTCGGTCGAGCGGGCGCCTTCGTCGCCGTAGCGGTTAACCGGCCAGGAGAGGCGGCCGTCGGGATAGCGCGTCCAACCTCGCGCGCCCAGCGGCAGAACCATCCGAAGCCGCAACCCAGGTCGGCAACCCGCTGTCCCTGCAGGTCGGAAAGCATCGACTGCAGGGTCGGCCATTCCGGCGCCGCCGCCAGACCTTCCAAGGAGCGTGGAAGGCGGCTGTAGCCCGCGAAGAACTCGGCGGTGTCGTAGATGTTCTGCGTCATCGGCCTATTTGACGGAAGCAGCGGCCCTGGCCTGACGGCAGGCGAGTGCCAGCGCGGCGCCGAGATCGCCGAGCAGCTTGCCCGTCGCTTCGTCGGTGAGCTTGCCGTCCGCGAACTTGTTCTGTGCCTGGGCGATCATGACCTCGGGCTTGTTCACGGGGCGGCCGTCGAGGAACACCAGTGTCTGGCGAAGCTGGTACTGCGCGCGCGCCGTCCCGAGGACCCCCATCGAAGCACCGAACAGGGCGACCGGCCTGGCGGCGAAGGGCTGCGGGCTCATGCGCGACAGCCAGTCGATGGCGTTCTTCAGCACGCCCGAGATGCCGTAATTGTATTCCGGGCTGACCAGAACGATGCCGTCGGCCTCGAGCATGGCCTTCTGCGCGGCCTGCACCTTGTCGGGGAAGCCCTTGGCCTGCAGGTCGGCGTCGTAGAGCGGCCAGTCGCCGATCTCGATCGTCTCGCAGGTGGTGCCCGCCGGGAGCCGCTCGACGAAGGCCTGCAGCGACAGCCGGTTGAAGGAGGCCTTGCGCAGGCTGCCGCAGAAGGCGACGAGTTTCAGACTCTCGGACATGCGAAGGGTTCCTTTGTCAGCGTGTGCGCAGGCGGCTACATAGGTCGCTCTTGGAAAGTTGGCAAACCCGGGAGCAGGGTGAAAGATGATGCGATCCGTACTCGTGGCCGCCGGCATCGCGGCCGCCGCAGTGACCCTTTCGCAACCGGCTTCCGCGCAGAACCAGCCCCCCGACAAATGGGTGACGTCCTGCACGATGGAGGGTGGCAAGGATTGCGGCGTGCAGGCGACGATCGACGGCAACAGCCTGCTCGGCCAGTTCCTCGTGATGCGTTACTCGGCGGCCTACAAGAAGATTTCCGTCGTGGGTGACGGGCAGGGCGTGCGCGCCAGCATCCAGGTCGATTCCAACCCGTTCATCTCGACCAGCATCTGCGGCCAGGGCATCTGCCAGTTCGACGAAGGCAAATCGGCCGAGTTGCTGCAACAGCTGCGCACGGGCTCGCAGATCCAGGTGCAGCTCGAGCTGCAGGGTACGATGGCCGGGCCCTTCACGCAGACGCTGAGGGGCTTCGACGCCCAGTTGCAGAGGGCACTGGCCGCCCAACGCGGCCCCTGACGCTCACAGGCGCGCCGCGGTCCTGTCGTCCGTCACGAGCCCGCGATCGGTCTAACCCCGTCGTCGGACTCCTTCTCCCGTTCGGCAGCCTCCCGCATGAGGCTGAGTGCCGGACCGACGGCACTCTCGTCGGCATCGGCCGGGTAAACGGCATACGCCGATATCCGGAATTCGGGCCGGCCTGAACAGATCGTGAGCCTGCCGCTCTCGAGGTGGGGGCGCACGAGGCGAAGCGGAAAGTAGCCCGAGCCGCCATTGTCGAGCACGTGCTGCAGCCCCAGCCAGCCGATGTTGACGGTCAGCGCGGCGCCGAAGAATTCCGGGAAGCTCGCGCTGTGCCTTGCGAGGTACTCCGGTCCCCAGTCGATGTAGACGTAGCCTGGGCCCAACGCGGAGCGGCGCAAGGGCTTGGTCGACACGAGAACGAGCCGATCGTCGAACAGCGGCTCGACCCGCAGGCCCGGCCGGCTCTGCGGCGTGTACATGACGGCGATGTCGATGCGCCCTTCGACGAGCCCTTCCATCAGGTCGCGCTCGACGCCGATCTCGGCCCGGATGGACAGGTCGCTGGCCGTCGCCAGAAGCGCCGGCAGTTGCCGCAGCAGGAACTGGTCCCACAGGCCAATGCGCGCGCCGATCGTGAGCGTGGCGCGGAAGCCTTCGGCGATGCCGACATCGTGCCGTGCCTGTTCGACGGTGCGCACGAGGGTGGAGGCATGCTTCTGGAAGCGCCGGCCGGCCGAGGTCAGCGTGGTGCCGCCCTTGTTGCGGACGAACAGGCGGCAGCCCAGCTGCAGTTCCAGTGTCCGGATGCGCGTGCTCACCGTCGACTGCGTGACGTGCAGCCGTTCAGCCGCGGCAACGAAGTTGCCGGCGGCGACGACTGCAAGGAAGGTGCGGGCCTGTTCCGTATCCATAAGGCAGCCTGAAATCGACTTTGTCGATACTATCGACCAGCTTTCATCGTTTTCCAAATAGGACCCTTCTCCCTATCATTGAGGGCAGGAGCAAACATGATCGACACGGCAACAGCGAACACCGCCCTCGATGGCGGATGTTCGATCGACAGGGCTGACCTCATTGCATTCCTGAACGAACTTCTCGAAGCCGAGCGGGCCGGCGCCAAAGTAGCGCTGGAGACCGCCGCCGAGGCGAGCGATCCGGTGATCGTCGCGCTGCTGAAGAATATCCAGCACGACGAGGCATCTTGGTGCGCCATGCTGTTTCGACAGATCAACTTGATGGGCGGCGAGCCCTCGCTGGACATCGGTGCCTTCCACGGCAAGGCGATGGCGATCCGTGACCTCAAGGAGCGCATCGCCTTCCTCAATCGCGGCCAGGGTTGGGTGGTGCGCAAGCTGCGTGAGGTGACGCCGCGGGTGCGCGACGAGGCGCTGCATGCCGACCTGGCGCACATGCTTTCTTCGCACGTGGCGAACATCACGCTCGCCAATTCGGCGATCGCATGAGCGCGAACGACAGGGAGGTCCACCACGACGAGCTGGCGGAGGACTACAGCTCTCCTCCCTGCATGATGCACCTCGTCGATCCGGTCTCGGGCGAGGTCTCCGATCAGGATCCTCGCCAGCAACAGGACGTCAGGCGCTGGCGCATGGTGGAGCGCGAGCGGTTGATTGCGTTGCGCCTTGCCATTCCTGCCGAAGAGCGACGTCACCTCTCCGAGCGGATCGCGCGCGAACTCGACCAGCTCCTGGGCGATCTCTCCGGGAAGATCGTCAGCGCCTATCTGCCGTTTCGCGGCGAGCCCGACCTGCGTCCCTGGATCGAAGGGCTGTCGATGCGCGGGGCGACCGCGGCATTGCCGGTCGTCGTTGCTCCGCGCTCGCCGCTGGCGTTCCGCACATGGGCGCGCGGGGAGCCGCTTCCGCCCGGCGTCTGGAACATCCCCGTGCCGGTCGCAGGAACGGTCGTGACACCTGACATCGTGATCGCGCCCGTCGTCGGCTACGACCGGGCGTGCTACCGGTTGGGCCATGGCGGCGGCTTCTACGATCGCACGCTGGCCGCATTGCCTGGCCGCCCTCGTATCCTGGGCGTGGGCTACGAACGGCTCGCCCTGCGCACCATCTACCCCCAGACCTATGACGTGCCGATGGACACCATCGTCACGGAAGCCGGCTTGTCCATCCGCTAGTCGGTCCGCTATTCGAGCCGACGGGAGAAGAGCCAGGTCGCGTAGCCCAGCGTGACGCAGCCGATCAGCGCCATCGGCCAGAGCTGGGGCCAGGCCAGCGCCCAGGGGAGATCCTGCAGGAAGATCCCGCGGCTCAGGGTCACCATGTAGCGGATCGGGTTGAGATGGGTGAGCGCCTGGGCCCAGTCGGGCATGTTGGCGATGGGGGTCGTGAAGCCGGACAGCACCATGGCGGGCGACAGGAACAGGAACACACCGAGGATCGCCTGTTGCTGGGTCTTGGCGATCGATGAGATGACCAGCCCGATGCCCACCGCCGACAGGACGAAGAGCGCGATCGCGACGTTGAACAGCACGACGCTGCCGACGAAGGGCACGCCATAGGCGAAGCAGGTCAGGGCGGCGATGAGGTTCGCTTCGACGAAGCCGATGCACAGCGCCGGTACGGTCTTGCCCACGAGGATTTCCATCGGCCGCAACGGTGTGACGAGCAGCTGCTCGAACGTGCCGAGTTCGCGCTCGCGGGCGACCGAG
>JAGNNA010000371.1 GCA_017990895.1 Reyranella sp. | reverse complement strand
GGTCGCACCCTTGCGGATGGCCTCGGGCACTTCGTTCGCCTTGCCGAGGCCGATGCCGACGCTGCCGTGTCCATCGCCGACGACGATGAGGGCACTGAAGCTAAAGCGCCGGCCGCCCTTGACGACCTTGGCGACGCGGTTGATGTAGATGACCTTTTCGGTCAGCTCCTCGGGGCCGCCATCGCCCTGGTCGCGACGATCGCGTTCGCGTTCTCCAGCCATTTAGAACCCCAATCCGGCTTCGCGGGCGGCATCGGCGAGAGCCTGCACCCGGCCATGGTACTGGTAACCGCCGCGGTCGAAGACAACGAGCTCGATGCCGTTGGCTTTGGCGCGTTCGGCGACGGCCTTGCCCACGGCCTGGGCGCGTTCGGTCTTCGTCTTGCCCTTGGTGGCGGCGACGATATCGGCATCGAGGTCACTGGCGGCGGCGAGGGTGCGGCCGACGGTGTCGTCGATGACCTGCGCGTAGATGTGCGCGGAGCTGCGGAAGACGTTCAGCCGGGGCCGAACGGGCGTCCCGGAGACGCTCTTGCGCACGCGCGTGTGGCGGCGGTGGCGGGCGAGGGTGGACGTTGCTTTCGCCATTACTTGCCTACCTTCCCGGCCTTGCCAGCCTTGCGGCGAACACGTTCGCCCTGGTAGCGAATGCCCTTGCCCTTGTACGGCTCGGGGGGACGCAGCTTGCGGATGTTGGCGGCCACCTGGCCCACCTGTTCCTTGTCGTTCCCGGTGATGAGGACGCGGGGGCCTTCCACGGAGAAGACGATGCCCTCGGGCGGGTTGACGATGACGGGGTGGGAGAAGCCGAGCGCGAGCTGCAGGTTCGAACCCTGCATCTGCGCGCGGTAGCCGACGCCCTGGACTTCGAGGGTCCGGGTGAAGCCGGTGGTGACGCCCACGACCATGTTGTTCAGGAGAGTCCGCGAGAGGCCATGGAGGGCTCGCACGGGGCCTTCATCGCTGGGGCGGGTGACCAGCAGCGTCCCCTCCTCGCGCTCAATGGAGAGCACCGGGGGGAACGTGCGGGCGAGCGAGCCACGGGGGCCCTTCACGGAGACGGCATTGCCTTCGCCCAGGGTGACCTCGACGTTGGCGGGGACGGCAATTGGCTGACGGCCGATGCGCGACATAGCGGTTTGCCTCCCTTACCAGACGTAGCAGAGAAGCTCGCCGCCGACGTTCTGCCGGCGGGCTTCCTGCCCGGTGAGAATCCCCTTCGGGGTCGAAAGGATGGCGATGCCGAGGCCGCCATAGACGCGCGGGATCTCGCTGTGCTGCACGTAGACGCGCAGACCAGGCTTGCTCACGCGCTGGAGGCCCGTCAGAACGGGCTGCTTGCGGCCGCCGTAGTTCAGCTCCACCTTCAGGCTCGGCTGCGGCTTCCCATCTTCGGCAAGCACCGCGAAATCCTTGATGAAGCCTTCTTCCTTCAGGACGTTCGCGATGGCGACTTTCATCTTCGAGGCCGGCATCGTGACCGCGTCGTGGCGGGAGAGCACCGCGTTGCGGATGCGGGTCAGCATGTCGGCGATTGGATCATTCATGCTCATGGCATTACCCCTCTGGCGTTTGCTTTCGCACTTACCAGCTGGACTTGGTCACCCCCGGGAGGAGTCCCCTGTGGGCGAGTTCGCGGAATGTGATGCGGCTCAGGCCGAACTTGCGGATGTACCCCTTCGGGCGCCCCGTGATGACGTCACGGTTGTGCACCCGCGTGGGGCTGCTGTTCAGCGGCAGCTTGCGCAGCTGCGCGTACAGCTCATCGACCTTCTCCGGGTTCTCCCAGGAGGCGCGGAGCTCTTCCTTCAGCGCCGCGCGCTTCGCGGCGTACTTCTCGTTGAGCTCCTTGCGGCGAAGGTCGCGATTGACGATGCCCTTCGATGCCACGTCGTACCTCCTAGTTCTTGCGGAACGGCATGCCGAGGAGTTCGAGAAGCTTGCGCCCCTCTTCGTCCGTCTTGGCCGTCGTGACGATGGTGACTTGCAGCCCGCGCACCTTGTCGACCTTGTCGTAGTCGATTTCGGGGAAGATGAGCTGCTCGCGAAGGCCGAGGCTGTAGTTGCCGCGGCCGTCGAACGCGTTGGGATTGAGCCCCTGGAAGTCCCGGATGCGGGGCAGGGCGGCGCTCACCAGGCGGTCGAGGAACTCGTACATGCGAGGCCCGCGGAGCGTGGTGGAGACGCCGATGGGGTTGCCTTCGCGCAGACGGAAGTTCGCGATCGACCGCTTGGCGCGGTTGATGAGCGGCTTCTGACCGGTGATGGCGGAAACCTCGTCGGCGGCCTTGTCGAGCGCGTTGGCATCGGTCAGGGCTTCGCCCATGCCGATGTTGACCACGACCTTCGTGAGCTTCGGGATCTGCATCACGTTGGCGTAGTTGTACTGCTCCCGGAGGGCAGCCAGGACTTCGGAGTCGTACTTTTCCTTCAGTCGCGGCGGCATTATTCGATGTCCTCTCCGCTGCGCTTGCCTACCCGGACGTAGCTGCCGTCCTCGCGGCGGCGGAAGCCGACGCGGGTGGGCTGCCCGTTGTTCGGGTCGATGAGCATGACGTTGCTGACGTGCAGCGGCGCTTCCCGTTCGATGATCTGGGACTGCTGCCCCTGCTGGCGGGCGCGCTGGTGCTTCTTGATCATGTTCACACCCTCGACCGTCACGCGGTCGGACTTGGTGTTCACATGGCGGACGGTGCCGCGCTTGCCCTTGTCCTTGCCGGCGATGACGACGACGTTGTCGCCGCGCTTGATCTTGGCGGGCATTACAGCACCTCCGGCGCGAGGGACACGATCTTCATGAAGTTGCGGTCGCGCAGTTCGCGCGCCACGGGCCCGAAGATGCGGGTGCCACGCGGGTTTTCGCCGTCGTTGGCGAGCAGCACGGCGGCGTTTTCATCGAAACGGATGTAGGAGCCATCCGGCCGGCCGTACTCCTTGGTGACGCGAACGACGACGGCCTTGACGACGTCGCCCTTCTTCACGTTGGAGTTCGGCTGCGCCACTTTGACGCTGGCGACGATGATGTCGCCAGGGCGGGCGTAGCGCCGCCGGGTGCCGCCCAGGACGCGGATGCAAAGGAGCGATCGCGCGCCGGAGTTATCGGCCACCTTGAGGCGGGTTTCCTGCTGAATCACGCCTGCACCTCCGACTTCGGAGCGAGCTGCGTGGTCGCCTCGATGTCCTGGCCGATGGTGCGCGGGGCGACATCGGCGACATCGCCACGGGTGAGGACTTCGATCACACGGAAGCGCTTCTCCTTCGAATAGGGAGAGCATTCCTGGATGCGAACGACGTCGCCAAGGCGGCAGGCATTCGTCTCATCGTGGGCCTTGTAGCGCTTGGTCAGCGACATGACCTTGTGGTAGAGGCGGTGCTTCTTGTGGCGCACGACGGTCACGACGACGGTCTTATCCATCTTGTCGCTGACGACGGTGCCCTGGAGGACACGTTGATCTCCCATGGCTATTCCTCCCCGGCGACCTGGAGCTCGCGCTCGCGGCGGATGGTGCGCAGACGGGCGATGCGGCGCCTGGCATTGCGCAACTCGCGGTAGTTCTGCAGCTGGCGGCTGGCGTGCTGGAACCGCAGGGTGAAGAGCGCGCGATAGGCTTCGCCAATCTCACGATCCAGCTGCTCGTCGTTCCAGCGACGAATTTCCTCGGCTTTCCGTTCGGCCATCGCTATACCACCGACTCGGCGCGCTGCACGATCTTGGTACCAATCGGCAGCTTATGGGAGGCGAGGCGAAGCGCTTCCCGGGCGACAGGCTCCGGCACGCCGGCGATTTCGAAGAGGATGCGGCCGGGCTTGACCACGGCCACCCACTTGTCGGGCGCGCCCTTGCCGGAACCCATGCGGGTTTCGGCCGGCTTCGCCGTCACCGGCTTGTCGGGGAAGATGCGAATCCAGACCTTGCCACCGCGCTTCATTTCGTGGGTCATGGCGCGACGGCAGCTTTCAATCTGGCGCGAATCGATCCAGGCGGCGCCTTCGGCCTGCAGGCCATATTCGCCAAAGGCAACGTAGTTGCCGGCGATGGCCTCGCCCGCGCGGCGTCCGCGGTGCTGCTTGCGATGCTTGACTCGGCGTGGCTGCAGCATGGCTACGCATCCCCTCGCTGGACAGCCTGCTGCTGTTCCATGGTGATTGCGGTATGCGCGGGACCGGTGGCAACCGGCTCCGGCGCCGGCGCTTCGATGCGCGGCTCCGGCACCACGGGCTCTTCCTGGCGGCGCTCCTGAGGGCGCTCCGGCAGAACGATGCCCTTGAAGATCCACACCTTCACGCCGATGCGGCCGAAGGTGGTGTGGGCCTCGGCGATGCCGTAGTCGATGTCGGCGCGAAGCGTGTGACGCGGGACCTGGCCCTGCGTCTCCACTTCGCGGCGGCTCATTTCGGCGCCGCCGAGGCGGCCCGAGATGGCGATGCGGACACCGAGGGCGCCGCGCTGCATGGTGCGCTGCACCGACTGCTTGATCGCGCGCCGGAAGGCGACGCGGCGCTCCAGCTGGTCGGCTACGGAGCGTGCCACCAGGTAGGCATCCAGTTCCGGGGTGCGGATTTCCTGGATGTTGACGCGCACCCGGCCGCCACTCGCCCGTTCGAGGCTGTTGCGGAGGTCTTCGACCTTCGCGCCGCCGCGTCCGATGACGATGCCGGGCTTCGCCGTGTGGATGGTGATCGTCACGAGGTTGGCGTTCCGATCGACCTCAACGTGGCTGATGCTCGCGTCGGGCAGTTCCTTCAGCACGTGGCGGCGAAGCTCAAGGTCCTGGTGAAGGCGCGCGGTGTAATCGCGCTCCGAGAACCACTTCGACTCCCAGTCGTAGAGGATGCCGAGGCGAAAGCCGTGCGGGTGTACTT
>JAGNNA010000057.1 GCA_017990895.1 Reyranella sp. | reverse complement strand
CTCGAGCCGCTGCGAGATCAGCCGGATGAAGGTCGACTTGCCGTTGCCGTTCTGGCCGAGCAGGGCGATGCGGTCCTCCATGTCGATGCGCAGGTCGAGGTTGCGCAGCACCAGGGGACCATCGGGATAGCCGACGGAAACGTCGTCCAGCGTCTCGATCGGCGAGGCGAGGATCTCGGGCGAGGGGAAGTTGAACGAGATGCGCTCGTCGATCGGCACCGAGGCGACGGGCCCGAGCTTCTCGATCATCTTCATGCGCGACTGGGCCTGGCGCGCCTTGCTGGCCTTGGCCTTGAAGCGGTCGACGAAGGCCTGCATGTGCTTGCGCTGCGCGGCGACCTTGGCCTGCTGCGCGGCATCGTTGGCGAGGCGCTCGGCGCGCGTACGCTCGAAGAAGTCGTAATTGCCGGTGTAGGCGACGAGCTTCTGCTGGTCGATGTGCACGATGTGGTCGCACACGTCGTTCAGCAGGTCGCGGTCGTGGCTCACCATCAGGACGGTGTTGCGGAAGCGCTTCAGATACTCGGTGAGCCAGATCATCGCCTCGACGTCGAGGTGGTTCGACGGCTCGTCGAGGATCAGGAGGTCCGGGCTGCTGAACAGCGTTCCGGCCAGGGCCACGCGCATGCGCCAGCCGCCGGAGAACTCGCCGCAGGGGCGGGATTGCTTCTCGTTGTCGAAGCCCAGGCCGTTCAGGATGGCTGCCGCGCGGGAAGGTGCAGCCGCCGCGCCGATTTCCTCGAGGCGGGCGTGAATCTCGGCCAGGCGCACGCCGTCCTGGCAGGTCGCATCCTCGGCGAGCAGCGCGCTGCGTTCCACGTCGGCCGCCAGCACGGCATCGATGACCCTGATGTCGCCGCCGGGCGGGTCCTGCGGCACCGAACCGACACGAGTGCGGCCCATCAGGTTGATCTCGCCGCTGTCGGCCTCGATCTGGCCCTGGATCAGGCGCAGCAGGGTGGACTTGCCGGCGCCGTTGCGACCGACGAGACCGACTTTCCAGCCGTCCGAAAGAGCCGCCGAGGCGCGGTCGAAGAGCACCCGCTCGCCGTGGCGAAAGGAGATATCACTGATGTGGAGCATGAGCGGCGGGCATTTACCATGCGATTTGGCCGCAAACCAAGCGCGATGGCCACGCTTGCCGGGTCGAAACCCCGCGTCTATAAGGCGCGCCCAAGCACCGAAATCACTGGCTCCACGAGGGAATTCATGGCCGTCGAACGTACTTTCTCGATCATCAAGCCGGACGCGACTCGCCGGAACCTGACCGGCAAGATCAACGCCCGCTTCGAGGAGAAGGGCCTGCGCATCGTCGCCCAGAAGCGCATCCAGATGAGCCGCCAGCAGGCCGAGCAGTTCTACGGCGTGCACAAGGCGCGTCCGTTCTTCAACGACCTGTGCACGTTCATGACCTCGGGCCCGGTCGTGGTCCAGGTCCTGGAAGGCGAAAACGCCGTCGCCAAGAACCGCGAGATCATGGGCGCCACCAACCCGGCCAATGCCGATGCCGGCACCATCCGCAAGGATTTCGCCGAGTCGATCGAAGCCAACTCGGTGCACGGCTCCGACTCGCCCGAGAACGCGGCCATCGAGATCGCCTATTTCTTCGCGGGCTCCGAGATCGTCGGCTGACGCGGGGCATCCCGGAAACGAAAAAAGCGGCCCAACCGGGCCGCTTTTCTTTTGGAGTGTCGGTTCGGACGTCAGTCCAGAATCGCAAAACCGATCAGCAGTGCGATCGAGCCGCCGATGCCCAGCACGAGCGCCAGCAGCGGCAGGTGCGCGACCAGGCCGAGGGCCATAGCCACCAGAACAAGGACGATCCAGAGGAGCGAGAACGTCACCAGCTTGCTGAACGCGGAATAGGTCGCCGCGTGAGCCGGGTAATCATCCTTTGCTTCAGCCATATCTCTTCCCCGCTTGAGAACGTTGGCGATCTTATATCGGACTAGGTTTCTCGGGAAAAGAGGAGCGTGGCGTCGCAGGCGACGTCCCTGACTGCGATCTTTTCACCGTCGATCGCGATCCGGCCTTCACCGAACCATCGCACCACGAGCGGATAGAGGCGATGCTCTTGCCGCAGGATGCGCGCCGCGAGCGTCTCCTCGGTGTCGCCTGGAAGTACAGGGACCGCGGCCTGGGCGATGATCGGCCCGGAATCGAGATCCGTAGTCACCAGATGGGCGGTGCAGCCGCTCACGCGGACGCCGGCGTCCAGGGCCTGGCACTGCACATGAAGGCCCTTGAAGGCCGGCAGCAGGGACGGATGAATGTTGATCAGCCGGTCCTTCCAGCGGGTGGGGAACCAAGGGCTGAAAATGCGCATGAAGCCGGCCAGGACGACGAGTTCGACGCCATGGCGCTCGAGTTCCGCCGAGACTGCCCGATCGAAGGTCTCGCGATCGGGGTGGTCGCGATGGGAGACGATGGCCGTGGGGATACCGGCAGCCGAGGCGATCGCCAGTCCCGGCGCGTTTTCCCTGTTGCTCACGACGCAGCCGATCTCGGCGGGATAGTCGGCGACCTTTGCGGAGTCGATCAGCGCGGCCAGGTTGCTGCCGCGGCCGGAGATGAGAACTCCGACCTTCAGCTTTGCCATAGGCTCTCGGCATGCTCGACGACGCAGTCGGCCTCGTCGGTCGGGGCCTTCTCGATCACGCCGATCTCGCTCACCGTCTCGCCGGTCTCCGTCAGCGCGTGCGCGACGCGCGCGGCATCGTCCTTCGCGACGACCACGATCATCCCGAGACCGCAATTGAAGGTCCGGAGCATGTCGTCGGTCGGGACCTGGCCGACCTGGTGCAGCCACTCGAAGACGCGAGGCGCGGTCCAGCGACGGGCATCGAGGCGCGCGCGCGTACCGTCGGGCAGGCAGCGCGGCACGTTGCCGGGCAGGCCGCCGCCGGTGATGTGCGCCAGACCCTTGATCGCGCCGGTGGTCCGGATCACCTGCAGGAGCTGCTTCACATAGATGCGCGTCGGCTCGAGCAGAGCCTCGCCCAGCGTCGCATCGGCGAAAGGCGCGCGGTCGCCGTACTTCAGGCCACTGCGCTCCACGATACGGCGCACCAGCGAATAGCCGTTGGAGTGCGGGCCACTCGACGCGAGGCCGAGCACGACGTCGCCGGGCGCGATGTCGGTGCGTGGCAGCAGGGCGTTGCGCTCGGCCGCGCCGACGGTGAAGCCCGCGAGATCGTAGTCGCCATCGGCGTACATGCCGGGCATCTCCGCAGTCTCTCCGCCCACCAGCGCGCATCCCGCGCGACGGCAGCCTTCGGCGATGCCGGCCACGAGGCGGCGCCCGACATCGACGTCGAGGCGGCCGCTGGCATAGTAATCGAGGAAGAACAGCGGCTCGGCGCCCTGGACGACGATGTCGTTGACGCACATGGCCACGAGGTCGATGCCGACCGTGTCGGGAACCGCAGCCTCGATCGCGACCTTGAGCTTGGTACCGACGCCGTCAGTGCCGGACACGAGGATCGGATCGGTGAACCCGGCCGCCTTGAGGTCGAACAGGCCACCGAAGCCGCCCAGCCCGCCCATCACACCGGGACGGTTGGTGCTCCTGGCCAGCGGCTTGATGTGCTCGACGAGGTTGTCGCCCGCATCGATGTCGACGCCGGCGTCCTTGTAGGTGAGGGGTGGCCGATTGTGGCCGGGGGCGTCAGGCTTCAAGCCGGGCTCATTCATGCTAATACGTTGCGCGAACATAGCCAAAAACCGGACCCCCGCAATGCCGATAGGCCGCGTCTTTTCCACGATAGCTGCCGTGCTGCTGGCGGTCGTCGCCGCAAATGTCACCTTCGCGCAGTCTCCAGGCGGCACCGGGTACGACGTCACCGGGGTCGACGTCGACGTGAGCGGGCCCGACCCTGTGCAGGCTCGGGCGCAAGGTATCCGCGAGGCGCGGCGCAAGGCCTTCGGTCTTCTCATCGAGCGGTTGGTGCCGGCAGAGGATCGTGCACGGCTGCCGCAGGTTGACGACGCACAGCTCGAGAGCATGGTGCGCGGGATCGAATTCATGCGTGAGCGTCCGGCGCCTGGCCGATACAGCGCCACGCTGAACGTCGTTTTCGTGCCTGCTTCCGTGAAGTCGTACCTGAGCGGGGCGGGCGCCCGCGTCGTCGAGACGGTGCCTCGACCGGCGCTGGTGATCCCGCTTTGGAAGGGGCCTGCCGGGCTGGAGCCGCTCAACGACCGCAATGCCTGGCGCGAGGCCTGGCAGCAGCTGAACAGCGCAGGCAGCGCGGTTCCGGTCACCCTCATTCGAGGCGACCCGACCGATCAGGGCGCGCTGTCTCCGGAGGAGGCCTTTGTCGGCGACGTCTCCGCGCTGGCGCGGCTCAACCAGCGCTACCGGGCGCCGACTATCGTCGTGGCGACCATCGAAGGCGACAAGTCCGGCGGTGGCCTCACGGTCACCGGCCTGCGTTACGACACGCAGACGGGCGCCCGCAGCGAGATTCCGCCCATCCCGGTCGCCAGTGCGGCGGACCTCCCGGCGGCGGTCAAGGCGATCCACGCCAAGGCCGATCAGGACTGGCGCAGCATCGGCACCGTCCGCCGCGATTCGCAGGATTCACTCGATGTCGTCGTGCCGATTCAGGCGCTCGGAGACTGGGTGCGGGTGCGGCAGCGGCTCGGGGCCATTCCGGCCGTGAAATCGGTGACCGTTAAGACGCTCGAATCCGACCGGGCGGAACTGCGGCTCGACTTCTTCGGTTCTCCCGAGGAATTGCAGCGTACGCTGGCCCAGGCCGGGCTGACCCTGTCCCAGGACATGGGGCGCTGGCAATTGCAGCCGCGCTAGGGCGCACCGGGGAGTCTGATCGAATGGGGCAAACCGCCACGGGACGCTGGATCTTCTGGGTCGCGGCAGCCGCACTCTTCCTGCTTCTCATGTGGGTACTGAACGACATTCTGCTTCCGTTCGTCGTGGGCATGGTAGTGGCCTACTTCCTCGATCCGGTGGTGGTGCGACTGCAGCGGGCGCGTATGTCGCGCACGATGGCCACTACGCTCGTGACGATCGTGGCCGTGCTCGTGGCAGTCGGCGTCGTGATGGCGATCCTGCCGCCCCTGTTCGGGCAGATCCAGTCGCTGATCACCAAGGCGCCGGAATACTTCGTAAAGGCGCTCGGCCGCATCCAGCCACTGCTCGAACCGCTGCGGGGCAGGCTCGGTCTGGACCCTCCGAGTCTGCACGACCTGCAGTCCGAGGCGACGCAATGGGCCGGCAAGGGCCTTGAGGTCGCCGGAGGTATTGCGGGCGCGCTCGCCGAGCGCGGCGTGGCGATCATCAACCTGCTCGGCCTGCTCTTCATCACCCCGGTGGTGACCTTCTACATGCTGCGCGACTGGGAGAAGCTGGTGGCGGCGATCGACAACTCGCTCCCCCTCGAACACGCCGACACGATCCGCAAGCTCACCGCCGAATCGAACGCCGCCATCGCCGGCTTCGTGCGGGGGCAGGCCCTGGTCTGCCTGGCCCTGGGCACTTTCTACGGGATCGGCCTCACGCTGGTGGGATTGCAGTTCGGCCTCGTGATCGGACTGGTCGCGGGTGCCATTTCCTTCATTCCCTTCGTGGGCACGTTCGTGGGCGGCGTCATGGCGCTCGGCATGGCGCTGGCGCAGTTCCCGCCGGAGTGGATCGGTGTCGTCAAGGTCGCGGCCGTGTTCGTGGTGGGCCAGATGCTCGAGGGTAACTTCCTGTCGCCCAAGCTGGTCGGCGATCGCGTCGGCCTGCACCCGGTCTGGATCATGTTCGCGCTGCTGGCGGGCGGTTCGCTGTTCGGCTTCACCGGGGTGCTCATCGCCGTCCCGGTTGCAGCGGTCCTCGGGGTGGTCGTTCGCCACTTCATCGCCCGCTATCGCGAGAGCGCCCTTTACCGCGGCGGCGCTCACAGTTGAGCCGGACCATGGGCAACCAGCTCACCCTGGATCTCGCGCTGCCGCCCCCGACCTACGCGCGGGAGGATTTCGTCGTGGCGGACGGAAACCGCGAGGCCCTGGCATGGATCGACCGATGGCCGGACTGGCCGGCACCGGCGCTGTCGCTCAGCGGTCCGACCGGTTGCGGCAAGACGCATCTCGGGCGCATCTGGGCCGCGCGCAGCGGTGCGACCGTGATGACCGGCCGCGACCTCGAGGGGAGGAACGTCGCCGATCTCACCGACCTCGCGACCGCCTCGCGCGCCATCATGATCGACGAGGCGGAGGGGGCGCCCGAGCGCGGGCTTTTCCATCTCTACAATCTGATGCGCGAGCGTGGAGGCTCTCTCCTGCTCGTTTCAGCCGAGCCGCCGGCTCGCTGGTCCATCGTCCTGCCCGATCTCGCTTCGCGGCTGCGTGCGGCACCGGCGGTCGCGCTCGCACCGCCCGACGATGAACTCCTGGGCTCGATCATCCTGAAGCAGCTGGCCGACCGGCAATTGCACGCCGGTCCCGGCGTCGTGCAGTATCTCGTCTCGCATATGGAGCGTTCCGGCGAGACGGCCCGGCGGGCCGTTGCGGCGCTCGATCGACGGGCGTTGACGGAACGGCGAGAGATCGACCGCCGGCTGGCGGCAGACGTGCTGGTCGACATCGCCGGTGCGTCCTGAAGAGAGGAAGACGATGAAGCTGCTTCTGGCGACCTTGGTGCTTTGTGCTACCGCCTCGACGGCCTCGGCGCAGCAGGGCACGGTCATGGGCACGTGGCTCTCGGAGTCGGGCGTCGCCCAGATCAGGATCGGTCCCTGTCCTGATGCCGCAAGCGGCCCGATCTGCGGCTTCGTGGTCAACCTGATCAATCCCAAGGGGGCGGACGGCGCCGCCGTCACGCCTGATGCCGCCACCGACTATCGCAACGAGAACCCGGCGCTGCGCACGCGCAAGGTGATCGGCATGCCGTTGATCTGGGGCTTCAAGCAGGCCGCCCAGCCCAATACGTTCGAAGACGGCAAGGTCTACAACGGCGAGGACGGCAAGACCTACAGCGCCAACATCAGCCTCCAGTCGGACGGCAAGCTGCGCCTGCGCGGCTTCGTCGGCACGCCGATGTTTGGCAAGACGCAACTCTGGACACGCGTGAATTAGGAGAGGAAACGCAAATGGACATGGGAATCAGGGGCCGTAAGGCGATCGTCTGCGCGGCGAGCAAGGGGCTGGGGCGCGGGTGCGCCGAGGCGCTGGCGGGCGAAGGCGTCGATCTGGTGATCAACGCGCGCACGAAATCCGAACTCGAGGCGACGGCGGAGGAACTCCGCAAGAAGTATGGCGTGAAGGTCACGGCGGTCGCCGTCGACGTCACGACCGACGAGGGGCGCAAGCAGGTGCTGGCCGCCTGTCCCGAACCCGACATCATCGTGAACAATGCCGGCGGCCCGCCCCCGGGCAACTTCCGGGACTGGAACCGCGAGGACTGGATCAAGGCGCTCGACGCCAACATGCTGACGCCCATTGAATTCATCAAGGCGAGCGTCGACGGCATGATGAAGCGCGGCTTCGGGCGCATCGTGAACATCACCTCGAGCTCGGTGAAGGCGCCGATCGACATTCTGGGCCTCAGCAACGGTGCCCGCTCGGGCCTCACCGGCTTCGTGGCCGGCGTCGCGCGCACGACGATCCGTCATGGCGTGACGATCAACGGTCTGCTGCCCGGTCCCTTCGACACCGATCGCCTGCGCGGCACCACAATGGCGCGCGCGGCCAAGGCCGGGCGCAGCTTCGAGGAGGAGTACGCCACCGCCGCAAAGGCGCATCCGGCCGGCCGCTTCGGCACGGCCGAGGAGTTCGGCATGATGTGCGCGTTTCTGTGCAGCGTGCACGCCGGCTACATGACCGGCCAGAACATCCTGATGGATGGCGGCCAGTATCCCGGCACCTACTGAGGCGTCAGCGCGGATCGAGATCGCGCGGCCGGACGAAGGCCAGTAGTTCGCAGGTCCCCGGAGCCAGTGCGCTCCAGGGGCCCTGGCGAAGGGCGAGGGTCGCCAGGGCTCCAGTGGGATACTTTTCCCGCAGGCGCTCCAACATGTCCCGCGGGCCCTGGCCAGCGAGGGCGGCCGCGAGTTCGCCGATGCCCTCGTTGTGGCCGATCAGCAGGACGATCGCGACACCCTCGGGCAGGGCCTGCAGCCGCTCCAGCAGTTCGCTCTCCGAGGCGAGGTAGAGTTGCTTCTCGAGCGAGATCGGCGGCGCCGGACTGGCGAGCGCTGTCACCAGCGGGGCCAGCGTGTGCCGGGTTCGCACCGCCGTTGAACACAGGATCAGATCGGGGCGCGGGGCCTTGGCCACGATGTGGGCGGCCATGGCCCTGGCCGCGCGTTCACCGCGATCACTGAGCGGGCGGTCGTGGTCGCTCTGGTTGGGCACGTTCCAGGCCGATTTTGCGTGGCGCAGGAGGAGAATTTTCTTCACGCCCGTCGTCCCGATAAAGTCAATGAGAACAATGCTTTAGTTAATTGCCATGACAGGGTCATGTGGAGACGCTACCGTTCCTGTGCATAATTTCAAGGAGTGCCCCGTAGGGGTCCACATGGACGCGCTCAACTCTGCCGATCCGGCTTCGCTCGAAATAGCTCCCGACAGCCCCCGACGCTTCATCAATCGTGAACTTTCGTGGCTGGCCTTCAACACGCGGGTGCTGGAGGAGGCGACCAACAAGCGCCATCCGCTGCTGGAACGGGTGCGGTTTTTGTCGATATCCGCCGCGAACCTCGACGAGTTCTACATGGTCCGCGTCGCCGGACTCGTCGACATGCTGCAGACCCGCTCTAGCCTGCTCAGCGACGACGGCATGACTCCGATCGAACAACTCGCGGCGATCCGCGACCGTGCCTCCACCCTGATGGCCCATCAGCAGGATGTCTGGGCGTCGCTTCAGGACGATCTGCGGCAGGCTGGCATCGCCGTGCTGGATGCGGACGAACTGACCGAGACCGAGCGGAACTGGCTCGACACCTACTTCATCGATCAGGTGTTTCCGATCCTGACGCCCCTGGCAATCGATCCGGCGCATCCATTTCCGTTCATTCCCAATGGCGGCTTTTCGGCGATCCTCAAGCTGCAGCGCCGGGACGACCGCCGGCCGTTGATGGCGCTGCTCCCCCTGCCGCCGCAGGTCGACCGCTTCGTGCGCCTGCCGGGACCGGACATCCGTTTCCTGCCGCTGGAAGACCTGATCGACATCTACCTGCCGCGTCTCTTCCCCGGCTATGAGGTGATCGAGCGTGCCTTCTTCCGGGTGATCAGGGACAGCGACGTCGAGATCAACGAAGAGGCCGAGGATCTCGTCCTGCTGTACGAGAGCGCGCTGAAGCGCCGTCGCCGGGGAGATCTGATCTCCATCTCCGTCAACAGTGCGATGCCCGCCGAGTTGCGCGACTTCCTGTTCGACCAGCTCGAGATCCAGGAGCAGACCCAGACGGTCCATGTGTTTCATCTCGACCGCATGTTGAACATCGGCGACGTGAAGGCGGTGATCGTCGACGATCGGCCGGACCTCAAGTTCGAGCCGTACAATGCGCGCTTTCCCGAGCGCATCCGCGATTTCGGCGGCGACTGTTTTGCGGCGATCCGCGCCAAGGACATCGTCGTCCATCATCCCTACGAAAGCTTCGACGTCGTGGTGCAGTTCCTGCGCCAGGCGGCGCGCGATCCGGCCGTCGTCGCCATCAAGCAGACGCTCTATCGCACCAGTGCCGATTCGCCGATCGTCAAGGAGCTGATCGCGGCGGCCGAGGCGGGCAAGACGGTGTCCGCGCTGGTCGAGCTCAAGGCCCGCTTCGACGAGGAGGCCAACATCCGCTGGGCGCGCGATCTCGAGCGCGCCGGCGTGCAGGTGGTCTATGGCTTCATCGATCTCAAGACGCACGCCAAGGTCTCGATGGTGGTCCGCCGCGAGGCGCAGTCGATCCGCACCTACGTGCATTTCGGGACCGGCAACTATCATCCGATCACGGCGCGCATCTACACCGACCTGTCCTTCTTCACCTGCGATCCGGCGATGTGCCGCGACGCCGCCCGCCTGTTCAATTACATGACCGGCTATGCGCGCCCCGAGCAAATGGAGAAGATCGCCTTTGCCCCGGTGACCTTGCGGCCGACGCTCTACAGCCTGATCGATGCCGAGATCGCCAATGCCAAGGCCGGCAAGCCGGCCGCCATCTGGGCCAAGCTCAACTCCCTAGTCGACAGCGCCTTGATCGATCGCCTCTATGCTGCGTCGAACGCCGGCGTCCAGGTCGACCTGGTGGTGCGCGGCATCTGCTGTCTCAGGCCCGGCGTTCCGGGGTTGAGCGATCATATCCGGGTCAAGAGCATGGTCGGACGCTTCCTGGAGCATGCGCGCATCATCTGTTTCGGCAACGGCCGGGCGCTTCCATCGATGGAAGCAAAGGTCTTCCTTTCCTCCGCCGACTGGATGCCGCGCAATCTCGACCGCCGCGTTGAGCTGCTGTGTCCGGTCGAGAATCAGACCGTGCGCGAGCAGGTCCTCGACCAGATCATGGTTGCCAACCTCAAGGATGACGGCCAGAGCTGGCTGATGTCACAAGACGGTAACTATCACCGGCCGCAGACTGGCAAGGAACCGTTCATTGCCCATCACTATTTCATGACGAACCCTTCGCTGTCCGGGCGAGGGAGCGCTTTGAAGCTGAGCGGCGCGGTGCCGCGGCTGGTGCTGAGCTCCTGAACGCCCCAGCGGCGTCGGGTCGCGCCCGTTATAGCGCTGTAATCCGTCGCGGTTTCGGCTAGAGGGAGCGCGCATGGACGGCCATCCGAACGCAGGCGCCTCCGCCGCGTGCACCCCTCTCCGGAAGGGCCGCGTGGGCATCATCGACGTCGGCTCGAATTCGATCCGCCTCGTCGTCTATGAACGCGCGAGCCGAGCGCCGTTGCCGGTCTTCAACGAGAAGGTCCTGTGCGGGCTGGCGCGTGGCCTCGATGCCACCGGGCGTCTCAATCCCGAAGGCGTCGAGATGGCACTGGCCAACATCGACCGCTTCGTGACGCTGGCGCACAACATGAAGGTCACGTCGCTCGACCTCCTGGCGACCGCCGCGGTGCGCGATGCTGCGGACGGCGCCGACTTCATGCGCGAACTGGCCAGCCGTCCCGGCATCGTCGCCCATACGGTGAGCGGGCAGGACGAGGCGCGCTTCTCGGGCTACGGCGTGATGTGCGGCATGCCCGATGCGGACGGCGTGATGGGCGATCTGGGCGGTGGCAGTCTCGAACTCGCCTCGCTCTCCCAAGGCCGCCTCGGCGCCTCCAGCACGCTGCCGGTCGGTCCGCTGCGCCTCATGTCATCGGGACGGGGCGACCCCCGCAAGGCCGTCGTTGATGCCATCGAGGACGTGCGCTGGCTGCGCGAAGAGCCGGGCAAGACCTTCTATGCAGTGGGCGGCGCGTGGCGCGCCTTCGCGCGGCTGCACATGGAGCAGGCGGGCTATCCGCTTCACATCATCCATCAGTACGAGATCCCGGCCGACGAGGCGCGCGCGGTGGCGCGACTGATCGCCGTCCAGAGTCCCAAGTCGCTCGAGAAGATGCCGGGTGTCTCGCGCCGCCGCGTCGACACGCTGCCGCTCGCGTGCCTCGCGCTCGACAGGCTGTTGGCGGTTCTGAAGCCCAAGACCGTCGTCTTCTCGGCCTTCGGTTTGCGTGAGGGTTTCTATTATTCGCGGCTGAGCGAGCAGGAGAGGGCGCGCCATCCGCTGATCGCCTTCGCCGAGGAGCAGGGCGAGAGCTGGCACCGGTTCGACCTCTCGCCGCATGAAATCTTCGACTGGCTGACGCCGGTCTTCGCCGGTGAGAGCGACAGCGAACAGATCCTGCGCACGGCCGCCTGCCACCTCAGCGACATCTCGTGGGACGATCATCCCGACTATCGCGCCGACCAGGCCTATTTCCGCGTGCTGCACCTGCCCGCGCCCGGGATGAGCCACCGCGAGCGCGCCGTCCTCGCGATGACGCTCACCTATCGCTACAAGAGCGAACCCAAGGCGGCGATGGTCGACACGGCGCTGCGGCTGACCGACACCAAGGGGCGGAGTTTCGCCCGGCGCCTCGGCGCCTGCCTGCGGCTCGCCTACAACCTGAGCGGGGGCGCTCCCGGCCTTCTGCCCCAGCTGCAGCTTCGCCGGACCGAGCGGGAGCTGCGGCTTCTGGTGCCGACGGCGCTCAAGAGAAGCCTGGGCGATGTCACCGCACGGCGCCTCGAGACCGCCGCACAGGCCTTCGACCTCAGGCCGGTGATCGTATCCGCCTAGCCTGAGTAACTACGTACTCGGCGTCAGCTGGATGAGTTTCGGCTGGTCGCCATTGAGCGCAAGTGCCAGACGACCCTCGATCAGGTCGACGGCGTCGGCCCCGAACACCTCATGCCGCCAGCCTTTCAGGGCCGCTATGTCGCGCTTGCCCGCGGCCAGCCGGTCGAGTTCGTCGGCGCTCGCCACGAGGCGGCCTGCCACGCCGGCTTGTTCGGCCTTGAGGCGCAGCAAAGTGCGCAGCAGGTCGACGATCGCGCCGGGCGCCCGGATCTGCTCGGGGGACTTGTCGCGGGCCGGCAGCTCCGATTCCGGCAGGGCCCGTGCCCGCTCGATGGCTTCCATCAACTCGCGGCCCTGCCAGCCCTCGGCGAAGCCGCGGCCCAGGCCGCGCGTCGCGGCGAGTTCCTCGATCGATTTCGGCGCGTGGGCCGCGATTTCCAGCAGCTGCTCGTCCCGGAGCAGGCGCTGGCGGGGAATGTCGATGCGCTGTGCCGTGCGCTCTCGCCAGGCGGCGGCCTCCTTGAGGATCGCCATCACCCGCGGAGAGGCTCCCCGCGGCTTCAGCCGGCGCCAGGCCTGCTCCGGATCTGCGCGATAGATGGCGGGATCGTTCAGGACCGCCATCTCCTCGGCAATCCAGGAGAAACGGCCGGTCTTGTCGAGCTGGCGCTTGAGCTTCTCGTAGACGACGCGCAGGTGAGTGACGTCCGACAGGGCGTAGGTGATCTGGCGCTCGCTGAGCGGCCGGCGGCTCCAGTCGGTGAACCGGCTCGATTTGTCGATCTTGGCCTTCGCCAGCTTGGTGGCGAGCGATTCGTAGGACGCGGCCTCGCCGTGGCCGCAGACCATGGCGGCGACCTGGGTGTCGAACAGGGGGCCCGGCACCGTCTGCAGGCGCAGGTAGAAGATTTCGAGATCCTGGCGGGCGGCGTGGAAGACCTTGAGGACCTTGGGGTTGAGCATCAGCTCGTCGAGCGGGGCGAGGTCGATGCCCTCGGCCAGCGTGTCGATCGCGGCCGCGTCTTCGGGACCGGCAACCTGGGCCAGGCAGAGCTTGGGCCAATAGGTCCGCTCACGCATGAACTCGGTGTCGACTGCAATAAATTCGGTATCGGCGAGGGGCTTGCAGAACGCCGCCAACTCGTCGGTCGTTGTGATGAGCTTCATTGGAAACGATCTATAGACCCCGCGGCGGCTCCGGCAAAGTTGCCGTGAACGGAAAGCGGCCATTCCCTTGACTTGCCTCGGCTTTCGGTGCCTTTTGCCGGGCCTCCAAACCCGGAAAATACGTCATGTCTTCAGTCTACCGAACCCATACGTGCGGCCAGTTGCGCCCCGAGCATGTCGGCCAGCAGGCTCGCCTGTCAGGCTGGGTGCAGCGCAAGCGCGACCACGGCAACCTGCTGTTCATCGACCTGCGCGACCACTACGGGGTGACCCAGGTGGTGGTGGACGTCTCGAGCCCGGTCTTCAAGACCGCCGAGGCCGTCCGGACGGAGAGCGTGATCACCGTTACGGGCAAGGTGGTGGGCCGCGAGACCTCGACGATCAACCCCAGGCTGGCGACCGGGGCGATCGAACTCGATGCCGCCGAGATGGTCGTCCAGTCGATGGCCGAGCCGCTACCGATCCCGGTCTACCAGGAGAACGACACGACGCCGGAGGAGCTGCGGCTCAAGTACCGCTTCCTCGACCTGCGCAAGGACAAGCTGCACAAGAACATCATGCTGCGCAGCCAGGTGATCGCCAGCCTGCGCCGCCGGATGATCGACCAGGGATTCACCGAGTTCCAGACGCCGATCCTGACCGCCGACAGCCCCGAGGGCGCTCGCTCGTACCTGGTGCCCAGCCGCATCCATCCCGGCAAGTTCTACGCGCTGCCGCAGGCGCCGCAGATGTTCAAGCAGCTCCTCATGGTTTCGGGCTTCGACCGCTACTTCCAGATCGCGCCCTGCTTCCGCGACGAGGATGCCCGCGCCGACCGTTCGCCGGGTGAGTTCTACCAGCTCGATTTCGAGATGAGCTTCGTCACCCAGGAAGACGTGTTCGAGGCGATCGAGCCCGTGCTGGGCGGCGTTTTCCAGGAGTTCGCGTCGTTCAACCGCGAGACGCCGCGCAAGGTCTCGCCCTTTCCGTTCCCGCGCATCCCGTTCGCCGAGGCGCTCCTGTCGTTCGGAACGGACAAGCCCGACCTGCGCAATCCGCTACGCATCTTCGAGGTGGGCGAGGTGTTCGCCGGCTCGGACTTCAAGGTCTTCGCAGGCATCGTGGCCAAGGGCGGGGTGGTGCGCGCCATCCGGGCGCCCAAGGCCGCCAGCCAGCCGCGCAGCTTCTTCGACAAGCTGAACAGTTGGGCGCAGGGCGAGGGCAAGCCCGGCCTGGGTTACATCACGCTGGAGAACGGGGCCGGGAAGGGCCCGATCGCCAAGTTCGTGGCCGACGAGCGGCTGGCGAAGCTCAAGGAGCTGACCGGCGCCGAGGACGGCGATTCGGTGTTCTTCGTCGCCGACACCGCCGACACGGCCTGGAAGTTCGCCGGCCAGGCGCGGACCAAGATCGGCCAGGAATTGGGCGTGATCGACGAGGACCAGTTCGCGCTGTGCTGGGTCGTCGATTTCCCGATGTTCGAGTACGACGACAAGCTGAAGAAGATCGACTTCAGCCACAACCCGTTCTCGATGCCCCAGGGCGGCCTCGAGGCGCTGGAGACACAGGACCCCCTGACCATCAAGGCGTGGCAGTACGACATCGTCTGCAACGGCATCGAGCTGTGCTCCGGCGCGATCCGGAACCACAAGCCCGAGATCATGTACAAGGCGTTCGGAATTGCCGGCTACAGCAACGAAGAGGTCGAGGCGCGCTTCGGCGGCATGCTGAACGCGTTCAAGTTCGGCGCTCCGCCACACGGCGGTGCAGCCCCGGGCGTGGACCGCATCGTCATGCTGCTGGCCGACGAGCCGAACATCCGCGAGATCATCACCTTCCCCATGAACCAGTCGGCGGTCGACCTGATGATGGACGCCCCCGCCGAGGTACCGGCTGAGAAGCTGCGCGAGCTCCATATCGGATTGCGGCTTCCACCGCCCCGCAAGGACTAGCTCCGGCAGGAAGAGTGCAAATTGACTGGTCCCATAAGAACCAGTACGATCAATGAGTTATAGTCTTTTTATAAAGAAGATTATGAGCTCATTTCAGCTCTCTTCCCGGTTCCTGCTGCCCCTGGTGGCGGGACTGGCTCTTCTGACCAACGCCTGCGGTGTGCCCGTTGCCGTTTCGGCGGCGAGCTACGCTGCCGATGGAGGGCTGTTGGCGACTTCCGACAAGACTTCGACCGACCACATTGCTTCCGTGGTCACGAAGAAGGATTGCGCGATCTGGCGCGCCTTCCGTGGCCGGCAGATCTGCAACCAGCGTGCAGACGGCGAAGATCCCTACGAGACAGACTACACGGGGCCTCAGCGCTCGGTTTCGGAGAGCGGCGTCTCCTATTCTTCGCCACTGCGACCGCAGTCCGACGCACCTGCCGTGAGCTGGGATGCGTCGGCGTACGAAGCGCCACCTGCCACGACTCCTGCACCGGCACCGGCGGCACGGCAGGCTCACACGACGGCAAGCACCCAGCGGGTCCAGGAGAGGGCCCGGACCGTACCAGTCGCAGCCTCCGCTCCGAGCAAATCCAATAAGGCGAAGACGGTCCAGCGTTCGGCTAAGAAGCCTTCACGAGGTCCGGCGGCGTCTGCCCCCTGAGCAGGAAGGCCTCGAGATTGTCGAGCGCCTTGAAGCCCATCGCATTGCGGGTCTCGACCGTGGCGGAGCCCATGTGCGGCAACAGGAACGCATTCTCGAGACCGTAATAGCCCTGATGGATGCGCGGCTCGCCGTCGAACACGTCGAGACCGGCCGAGGCGAGGTGCCCGCTTTTCAAGGCGGCGATCAGGGCCTCGTCGTCGACGACACCGCCACGGGCCGTGTTCACCACGATGGCACCCTTGGGCAGTTTGGCGATGCGCTCCGCGTTCACCCATTTCGCCGTCGCGGGCGTCATGGGCGCATTTATCGACAGGAAGTCGCAATGGGGGAGCATGTCGTCGGGATTGGCGTGAAACACTGCGCCCTTTTCGAGATCCGGCGCGAGGCGGCTTCGATTGGAGTAGTGAATCTGCATACGGAAGGCGCGAGCGCGGTCGGCCGTCGCCTGGCCGATACGGCCCATGCCGAGGATACCGAGCCTCTTGCCGGTGACATGGGTGCCCATGAGCTGCGTGGGCGTCCAGCCGACCCAGTTGTGGGTCCGCAGCATGGTGGCGCCCTCGTGCGCCCGGCGGGCGGCGCCCAGCAGGCAGAGCATGGTAATGTCGGCGGTTGCATCGGTCAGCACGTCGGGCGTGTTGCTCACGACGATGTTGCGTCTGGCTGCGGCCGCCACGTCGACATGCTCGTAGCCGACCGAGAAGGTGGCGATCATCCGCACCGAGGCGGGCAAGGCGGCGATCGTCGCGGCATTCAGGGCGTCGCCGGCAGCACACATTATGGCGTCGAAACCCGCCGATACACGGGCCAGCGCCGGACCGTCATAGAGCCGGTCGTCCGGGTTGAGCTGGGCGTCGAAGTTCGCCGCCAGACGCGCCTCGACGTCGGGTGGGAAGTGACGGGTGGCGATGACCCGGGGCTTGCCCTTGCTCATTGACGATTTCCTCCCTGTGCAGCCCTGACGCAGGCGATCATTCTGGTATTCCGCGAGCATGGATATTACGCTTGCACGCCCGGCTACAAGGTCTGGCCCTTCAAGCCATCGTCAGTTGACCACGTATAGTATTCGCCGTCCTCGCATCCAAACAGCGGTCGTCTTCGCCGCCGTCGGCGTTCTCCTGTTGCTGGGGTTGTGGATAAACCACGCCGAGGCGCAACAGAAGGACCAGCCGCTGGCGCCGCATCGCGCGACCTACGACATGAAGCTCGCGGTGGCCCGGCCCAACAGCGGGATCGTCGAGGTCGGGGGCCGCATGGTGCTGGAGACCGTCGAGGCCTGCGAGGGCTGGGAGGTCAAGCAGCGGATCAAGCTCACGTTCCTGCGCAACGATGGCGACGAGTTCACGACCGATTCGAGCTTTACCAGCTACGAGACCAAGGACGGCCTCTCCCTGCGGTTCAGTGTCCGCAACATCCAGGACGACGAAGTCGAAGAGGAGTTGCGGGGCCATGCCGATCTCGAGGCGCCGGGAGCCAAGGGGAGGGCGAGCTTCACGCTCCCGGAGGCGCGCAGCTTCGAGCTTCCCGCCGGGACGCTGTTTCCGACGACGCACCTCACCCTGGTTCTTCGCCATGCTCGCGACGGCGACAAATCGGCCTCCTATCTTGTGTTCGACGGCGCGCGCCTCGACGGCGCCTTCCAGGTCAATGCGGTGATCGGCCGGCCGCCGCGACAGACCGGTGCGCCGGTGGTGCGCGGCGACGTGGCGCTTCTGCGCAATCAGCCCGCATGGAACGTGCGGTTTGCCTTTTTCGCCACCGGAGACCAGGGGGCCCCTCCGGAGTACGAATTGGCCCTCGACTTGCTGGGCAACGGCATCGCCCGTTCGATGCTGTTGGACTACGGTGACTTCGCCGTGGATTCCCGTCTCGTTCAACTCCAAGCCCTGCCGAGGCCACGATGCTGATTCGCCGCCTGCTTGTGCCCGTTGCCGGCCTTCTCGTCCTCGCCGCCCAGGCGACGGCGCAGGAGATGGTTCCCCATCGCGCCGTCTACGAAGTCGGCGCGATCGAGAATGGCAAGCCGGCCGGCGGCTCACCCGGCACCTATGCCTACGAGCTGAAGCTCACTTGCGACGGCTACGTGATCTATCAGCGCCTGCGCCTCGAGACCGCGGGCCAGCGGTCGACGGTGGTGAGCGAGCAGCAGACCCAGATGACCGAGAGCAAGGATGGAAGGAAGCTGACCTTCGAGCATCGGTCGGTCGCCGGCGGCAAGCAGACCAGCCTGCTGCAGGGCGAGGCGACCATCGCCGACGACGGCACGGGAGAGGCGCGAGTCAGCGCTCCCCCGCACACGATCGTGGCCCTGCGCGCGGGAACACCGTTCCCGGTGGCTATCG
>JAGNNA010000370.1 GCA_017990895.1 Reyranella sp. | reverse complement strand
GGTGGACGTGTTCAACAGCTCGACCGGCAAGAGCAACGCCACTGAGGTCAAGGGCCGGCAGTTCGTCGTGCCGCGGAACTTCTCGGCGGGCTTCACCACCGCTCTGATGGCCAAGGACCTGCGCACCGCGGGCGACGTCGCCAACCACCTCAAGCTCAACATGCCACACCTGAAGCAGGCCGTCGCCTACTGGACGGCCGCCGACGGCAAGCTGGGCAAGGGCGCCGACCACACCGAGATCTTCCGCTACGCCGAGATGCTGGCCGAGGAGAAGTGACGGCGGGGGTGTGAAGTAGAAGCGCCCGGAGCGCCCCGTGGCAGCCCGCCGCGATGGGGCTGCCTTTACAGGGCCAGAATCGGCCCGTATATGAAAATTACCCAGGACCTCTGGCGTCGCCTCCCCGGCGGCAACTCGATGGGGTCCACCCAGTACGACATAGCGTTGTTTTCAGATTCGGCCGTTTCGGTCACTGCAAGCGCGCGCGTCATTTCCCCCACCAGATCGAAGACTCATGAATCTCCAGGACCTCAAGAAGAAGAAGCCCCCCGAACTCTTGGCCTTTGCCGAAGAGCAGGGCGTGGAGGGTGCGGCGATGATGCGCCGCCAGGAGCTGATGTTCGCCATCCTCCAGAAGCTCGCCGCCGCCGACCAGGCGATCTTCGGTGTCGGCACCATCGAGGTTATCCCTGACGGCTTCGGCTACCTGCGCTCGATGGAAGCCAACTACCTGCCCGGTGCCGACGACATCTATGTAAGCCCCCAGCAGGTTCGCAAGTTCGGCCTGCGCACCGGCGACACGGTCGAGGGCGAGATCCGCGCACCCAAGGACGGCGAGCGCTACTTCGCCATGGTGCAGATCAACAAGATCAACTTCGACGATCCCGACGCGCTGCGTCACCGCATCAACTTCGACTCGCTGACGCCGCTCTATCCCGACGAGAAGCTGAAGCTCGAACTCGACGGCGGCGCGGCGGCCATGGCGCCGGCCATCACCGAGGAAGCGGTGGGCGGTTCGAAGGCGACTTCTTCGGGCCGCGTCGGCACGCGCCGCACCGGCACGCTGACCAAGAAGGCCGGCACGACGGCGCAGCAGCAGCTCGACATCTCGACCCGCGTGATCGACCTGATCGCGCCGATCGGCAAGGGCCAGCGCGCCCTGATCGTGTCACCGCCGCGTACCGGCAAGACGGTGCTGCTGCAGAACATCGCGCACGCCATCACCGCCAACAATCCCGAAGTCTTTCTCATGGTGCTGCTCGTCGACGAGCGCCCCGAGGAAGTGACCGACATGCAGCGCACGGTGAAGGGCGAGGTCGTGAGCTCGACCTTCGACGAGCCGGCCAGCCGCCACGTCGCCGTCGCCGAAATGGTGATCGAGAAGGCCAAGCGCCTGGTCGAGCACAAGAAGGACGTGGTGATCCTGCTCGACTCGATCACCCGCCTCGGTCGCGCCTACAACACCGTCGTGCCCAGCTCCGGCAAGGTGCTGACCGGCGGTGTCGACGCCAATGCGCTGCAGCGCCCGAAGCGCTTCTTCGGTGCGGCCCGCAACATCGAGGAAGGCGGCTCGCTGACCATCATCGCGACCGCCCTGATCGATACCGGCAGCCGCATGGACGAGGTGATCTTCGAGGAGTTCAAGGGCACCGGTAACTCGGAAATCATCCTCGACCGCAAGGTTTCCGATAAGCGCACCTTCCCGGCGATCGACATCACCAAGTCGGGCACCCGCAAGGAAGAGCTGCTGGTCGACCGCGCGACGCTCTCGAAGATGTGGGTGCTGCGCCGCATCCTCATGCCGATGGGCGCCGTGGACGCGATCGAGTTCCTGCTCGACAAGCTGCGCACCTCGAAGACCAACCAGGATTTCTTTGGATCTATGAACCAGTAACGAGCCTTCACAGGCTCGGGTGGGCGGCAACGCTTGTAACCAAGCGCGAGAGCCCACACGGCTCAGAACGGATAAGAATTCGGGGAGCGCCGCGAAAGCGGCGCTCTTCTTTTTTCTACGGCAAATCCCGAGCCTCGCGACCCGACGCATACCAGGCCCAGATCGCCGCCTGCATCGCCAACAGCGCGAAAGTCACGACCTGATGCGCCCCGGCGCGCGACAGGCCCTGCGCCGCCTCCATCCAGGCCAGCGCCGGCCCGATCGCCGCCTGCACCACGAAGGCGATCAGCATGCAGATGAGATTGAGCGTCGTGTTGACCCGGCCGGCCAGCTCAGGTGCGAAGGCACGCGTGATCAGCGCGTAGCAGACCACGGACGTGCCGCCGAACATCACGTAGGCGAACCATAGGAGTTTCGGGGCGGACGTGACGTTGAGCGCGATGGGCACATGGATCGCGAGGAACAGCAGCCCGTAGACCAGCAGCACCCGGCCGCCGCGCACGCCACGTCGGTGCAGCAGGTCGATGATCATGCCGCTGAAGAAGTAGCCGGGGACGATGGCGATCGAGAGGGCGAACAGCGCAACGCCGACTGCCGGCTCGTCGAGATGCGCCACGTCGCGCAGCCAGCCGGCGCCCCAGAAGCTCGTGTAACAGACCCAGACCCCGAGCGAGAATGTCGGCGCGAGTCCCGCCTTCCAGAACAGCGGCGTTCGCAGTACGCCCATCAGACCTGCCAATTCGTCGGCCAGGCGGCCCTTTCCGCCGCGCTCGTATCGGGGAGCGGCGAGGAGCTGGTACAGCGCAACCGCGACGGTGATGGCGCCGAGACCCAGGAATACCTGCCGCCAGTCGAAGTCCACCAGCAGCCACTGCACCGGGCGCGTGGCCATCGCGGCACCCAGCCCACCGAACGTCATCATGACGGCGTTGACCAGCGGCAGGCGACCGATCGGCCAGTAGAGGACGTTCGCCTTGAAGCCGCACATCAGCGCGACCGACAGGCCGAGCCCGATCAGGGCACGGCCGATGCTGAGCGTCACCACGTCTTGGCCGAGCGCAAAGACGACCGCGCCCAGCGCGGTCGCGAGCAGCATGACGGGAGCCACGCGGCGCGGCCCGAACCGGTCGAGCGCCACGCCGGCGGGAAGCTGCGCCAAGGTGAAGGCCGCCAGATACATCGAGGTCACGACGCCGATGGCGGCGTCGTCGAGGCCGAGCTCGCCGCGCAGCGCCGGCGCGACGACCGCATTGAGCGAGCGGAACAGGAAGCTCAGGAAGTAGCCGAGGGCAAACGGCAGGAACGCCGTCAGGACGAGCTTCAAGGGCGATCGCCCATCCTGGCGAACACCGCGCTGGCATGGACGATGCGCTCCTCGCCGACCTTCAGGTAGCAGTTGGCGAAGGCCAGCCGACCGCCGACCTTGTGCACGTCGACATGGGCCTCGACCCAGTCGCCGATCTTTGCCGACCCCGCGAAGTCGGTCTTCACGCTCGCGGTGACGATCAGCGGCGAGGGCGTCTGGCTGCGCGTCGTGCGATAGCCCAGCGAGATGTCGCACAGCGTCATGAGGATGCCGCCATGGGCGACGCCGCGTGCGTTGGCGTGCTTGGGCTGGATGCGAAGGCCGACGACGAACGTGCCGTCGTCGTTCTCGCGATAGAATAAGGGCCCGTTATGATCGAGGAACGGGCTGGTGCGGAACAGCGGCTTATATCCATCGGGCGGATTGCTGTCGTCCATGGATCAGGCTCCGAGGTCGGCGGCGACGGCATGGCGCTGCGCGCCCGAGACCTCGACCCGGGGTCCGAACCAGGCTTCGAAGCCCGGCCGGCCCTGGTGCAGCAACATACCCAGCCCATCGACGCAACGGTTGCCGCGGGAACGGGCGGCGGCCAGCAGGTAGGTTTCGAGCGGCACATAGACGATGTCGTAGACCACCGCCTCGTGCGGCAGTTTCGCGAGATCGATGTCGAGAGCGGGCTGGTCCTTCATCCCGAGGGATGTCGTATTGACGAGCAGGGTCGCACCATCCAGCAGTTCGGAACGCTCGTCCCACGAGCCGACCACGATGCGTTGCCCGCCCGGCGGAGTGAGTGCGACGCCCAGATCGACCGCGGTCTCGCGCGTGCGGTTGACCAGTCGCACTTCGGGTACGCCGACATCCATCAGGCTCGCGACGATCGCGCGGGCAGCGCCGCCGGCCCCCAGCACCACGGCCGGCCCGGTGTCCGGCATCCAGTGCGGTGCGTTGTACTTCAGGGCCTCGAGGAAGCCGAACCCGTCGGTGTTGCGGCCTTCAAGCGTGCCGTCGGGCTGTTTCACGATGGTGTTCACGGCGCCGATCCGTCGGGCGACGGGATCGATGCGATCGAGCAGCGGCAGGATCTCGACCTTGTGCGGCAGGGTGAGGTTGCAGCCGCGCGCATTCGGCGTCTTCCTGAGGAACGCGACGAGTTCCTCCAGCGCGGCGCGCTCCGGCTTCACGGGCAGCCGGCCGTAGTGGCCGTCGATGTGATGCTGTTTCAGCCAGTAACCATGCAGCGCCGGCGAGCGCGAATGCTGGACTGGCCAGCCGACGATGGCGGCAAAAGGTCGGCCGGCGGCCTCCTCGAGCAGTGTGTCGTAAACACTCATGCGGCTCTCTCCAGTCCGATGCCATGTCCGGCGAGGAACGAAAGCAGCGGCAGCAATGGCAGGCCGAGGATGGTGAAGTAGTCGCCTTCGACCCGGGTGAACAGATGCGCGCCCACGCCTTCGAGCTGGTAGGCGCCGACCGAGGTCGTCACCGCGCTCCCGGCCCGCGCGAGATAGGCATCGAGAAACACATCGGACAGCGGCCGCATGGTGAGTCGCGCATGCTCATTGCAATGCCACAGCCGCACGCCGCCTCTCGCCACCACGACCGAGGAATGAAGCTCGTGGGTCTGGCCGGCGAGCGCCTGGAGCTGCCTGCGTGCCGCTTCCATCGTCGGCGGCTTGTCGAACAGGC
>JAGNNA010000369.1 GCA_017990895.1 Reyranella sp. | reverse complement strand
CTGTTCGACTGGGCCAACCAGCCCTTCTTCACCATCATCACCACCTTCATCTTCGCGCCCTACTTCGCCAACGTGCTGGTGGGTGATCCGGTGAAGGGCCAGTCGGCCTGGGCCTTCACCCAGTCGGCCTCGGGCATCCTGATCGCGCTGATGAGCCCGTTTCTCGGCGCGATGGCCGACGCCGGCGGACGGCGAAAGCCCTTCATCTTCGCGTTCCAGCTCCTGCTGGCGGCGGGATGCGCCGGCCTGTGGTTCGCCTATCCCAACCGGCCCGATCTCATCCTGCCGATCAGCTGGGCGGTGATCCTGGCAACGGTCGGGGCGGAAATGTCGATCGTGTTCAACAACGCCCAGCTGCCCAACATCGTGCGGCCCGAGCGCATGGGGCGGCTGAGCGGCTTTGGTTGGGGACTCGGCTATTGCGGCGGGCTCATCTCGCTGTTCGTCGTGCTCGCCGTGTCGATGCCGGCGATGTTCGGGCTGGCGGCGTCGAACGACCGGCCGCTGTTCGGCCTCGATCCTGCCAGCCATGAGCTGGAGCGCCTGGTCGGGCCGGCTTCGGCGCTCTGGATCATGATCTTCGTGCTGCCGATGTTCCTGTTCACGCCCGACTCCGCCGGCGCCCGGCGCCAGCCGCTGCTCGTCGCGGCGCGGGAGGGCGGGCGATCGCTGGTGGCGACGCTGAAGCGCATCCCGCGCTTCGGCAACGTGCTGCGCTACCTGATCGCCTTCATGCTCTACAATGACGGGCTGGCCGCCATCATTGCCTTCGGCGGAGTCTATGCCGCCGCGACCTTCGGCTGGAGCACGGTGACGCTCGGCATCTTCGGCATCATCCTGACCGTGTTCGCGATCCCCGGCGCGTTCCTCGGCGGGCGCCTGGACGACTGGATCGGCAGCAAACGAACGGTCCAGTTCGCCATCGCCGGGGTGATCGTGGCGACCTTGGGGATCGTCGGCGTCACCGCCACCCACATTCTGTTCGTCGTACCGGTCGATCCCGTCAGCCCTACCCGGGGCCTGTTCGGCTCTGTGCAGGAGAAGGTGCTGATGGGTTTTGCCCTGCTGCTCGGCTTCTGCATGGGGCCGATGCAGGCAGCCAGCCGCACGATGGTGGGCCGCATCGCGCCCTCGGGCATGACCGGCGAATTCTACGGCCTGTTCGCGCTCTCGGGCCGTGCCACCGCCTGGATGGCGCCGCTGGCCATCGGCATCGTCACCACCGCCACCGGCTCGACCCGAATCGGCATGGCCTGCGTTCTGTTCTTCCTGGTGCTAGGCTTCATCCTGCTGTGGAAGGTGCGCGAGGAGCGCGCGACCGTCTGAAGGAGGACCGCATGATCACTGCCATCGTGAACTTCACGCTGCCGGCCGAAATCGATGCGAAGAAGGCGGCCGAGCTGTTCAAGGGCTCGGCGCCGAAGTATCGCGGCATGAAGGGCCTGGTCCGCAAGTACTATCTGTTCGACGCCGAGAAGCGGATCGGCGGCGGCGTCTATCTGTGGAAGAGCCGTGCCGACGCCGAGGCGGTCTATACGCCGCAATGGCAGGCCTATATCGCCGAGCGTTACGGCGCGCCGCCCGAGATCCGCTATTTCGAGACCGCCGTCGTGGTCGACAACGACAGCGACACGATCACCGCCGACGCGGCATAGGCTGGGCGCGCGACTCCAGTCGCGCGCCATGCTTTGCAGCAAGGGAAGGTCGCGCCACTGGAGTGGCGCCCCCCGGCGGTCACCCCCGACGCGCCGCCTCGATTTTGGCGACGTCGATCTTCTTCATGTCCATCATGGCCTCGAAGGCACGCTTCGCCTCCTCTCCGCCGGCTGCCATCGCCTCGGTCAGCACGCGCGGCGTGATCTGCCAGGACAGACCCCATCTGTCCTTGCACCAGCCGCAGGCACTCTCCTGTCCGCCGTTGCCGACGATGGCGTTCCAGTAGCGGTCGGTCTCTTCCTGATCGTCGGTGGCGATCTGGAACGAGAAGGCTTCGGTCTGCTTGAACACCGGACCGCCATTGAGGCCGATGCAGGGGACACCGCAGACCGTGAACTGCACGGTCAGCACGTCACCCTTCTTGCCCGACGGATAGTCGCTCGGCGCGCGGTGGACGGCGCTCACCTCGCTGTCGGGAAAGGTCGCAGCGTAGAAGCGCGCCGCGTCCTCGGCGTCCTTATCGAACCAAAGGCAGATCGTGTTCTTCGCGACGGTCATCTTCCGGGCCTCAGACGTCGAGGATCGGCGCGAAGCCGCCATAGATCATGCGCTTGCCGTCGAACGGCATCTGCTGGTCCTTCATGCGCTGGTCTTCCATCATCTTCTTCCAGCCCTCGTCGCGGACCTGCTTCGACGGCCATTCGACCCACGAATAGACGATCTTCTCGTCAGGCGTGGCCCTCACCGCGCCCTTGTAGTCGGTGACCTTGCCGTCGGGCACGTTGTCGCCCCAGGTCTCGACGACACGGACCGCGCCGTATTCCTTGAAGACCGAAGCCGCCTTGCGGGCCATGTCGAGATAGGCCTGCTTGTTTGCGGCCGGTACGGCTGCCAGGAACCCGTCGACATAGCCGGTCCTGCCGCCCTTCGCGCCGGCCTCGTCGAGGATGGGGGTGAACCCGGCGACGATCATGCGCTGGCCGTCGAACGGCATCTCCATGTCATGCATGCGCGGGTCGTTCATGACCTTCCGGTGCGCTTCCTCAGCGACCTCCTTGCTGGGATATTCGATCCACGAGAAGACGACGACTTCGTCCGGTTTGGCCTTCACGGCACCCTTGAAGTCGGTGAGCTTGCCATCGGGCACGTCGTCGCCCCAGGCCTCGACCTGGCGGGTAGCGCCGAACTCCCTGGCGATGGGCGAGAAGTCGGCGGCGGCCTTGCGATAGGCCTCTTTCTTGTCGGCCGGCACCGGCAACACGAATCCCTGCACGTAGGCCATCGGTTCCTCCTACTGGTTGATCTAGAGCTTAAAGGTTGATATCAACGTACTTACGACATGTCAAAGAAGCTGAACGCCTCGTTCGAGACGACGTTGCACGTCTACGATCACTGCCTGTGCTTCGCCACCCAGCGCGCGGCACGAGCGCTGTCGCGTCGCTTCGACGAAGCCTTGTCACCGCTTGGTCTCACCAGCGGACAGTTCTCGCTGCTGACATCGCTCAATCAGCCCGAACCGCCCGCGATGGGCTCGATCGCCGCGCTGCTGGTCATGGATCGCACCACGCTGACCGCCAACCTGAAGCCGCTCCAGCAGCGCGGCTTCGTGGAGATCGCCGTGGATGAAGCCGACCGCCGGGTGCGCCGGCTCATCCTGACGCCGGCCGGCCGCAGGGTGCTGCAATCGGCCCTGCCGGTCTGGGTCGAGGTGCACGGCGAGATCGACCGGCTGATGCCCGTCGCCGACGGCCGTACCCTGCGCCGCGGCCTGCGGGCGCTGGCGTAATCCTCAGACGGCGAAAGCGCCGATGCCGGCCGCCGCGAGCGGCAGGGCAACGAGGGCGAACAGGGTCTGCATCGCCGTGATGCCGGCCATCAACGGCGCGTCGCCGCCCAGCTGGCGCGCCATGATGTAGGCCGAGGACGCCGTCGGCAGGGCCTGGAAGAGAAGCGCCGTGACGAGCGCCGGTCCGGTCAGGCCCATGAGCGAAGCGACGAGCACCGTCACCACGGGCATCGCCAGGAACTTGATGGCGGAGGAGGTGGCGACCGGCGCCATCCAGCCCCGCAGCGATCCGAACTCGAGCGCCGCGCCGACGCAGAGCAGGCCGAGCGGCAGCGACGCCGCGCCGAGCGCCCGCAACGCCGGCTCGATCCCCGCCGGAAGACTGAGCCCGAGCAGCTGGAAGCCGATGCCGGCGAAGGAGCCGATCACCAGCGGGTTCGTCACCAGCTGCCGGGCGATACCGCGTCCGCTCAGCCGCGCGGCGCCGTGGCGGGCGAAGACCAGCACGCAGAGAATGTTGACGGTCGGCACGATCGCGGCGCTGCACAGCGCCGCCAGCGCGAGGCCCTGCGTGCCGAACAGGCCGGCGGCCAGGGTCACGCCGACATAGTTGTTGAAGCGGATGCCGCCCTGGAAGATCGAGGTGAAGGTGGGACCGTCGACCTTCAGCACCGGACGCAGCGCGACGAGCAGCGCAGCCACGGCGAGGATCGAGAGGATCAGGGTCGAGACCAGCTCGCGCGCCGGCAGCGCGTCGAGTTTGGCGGTGGCGAGACTGTGAAAGAACAGGCACGGCACCAGCACGTAGTAGCTGAGCCGTTCCGCCTGCGGCCAGAATCCCTCGGCGAGGAAGCCGAGGCGCCGCAGCCCCATGCCGAGCAGGATCAGCAGGACGATGGGCAGGAGGGCGAGGATCACGTCGGCGCTCATGACGATCTGTGTACGCCCCGGCGCTCTCTGAGCAAAAATTCTGAATATTCAATCGATCGATGAGGAATTATCATCGATTGCATGTCGCTTCGCGCCCTCCGCACCCTGCAGGCCATCGCCCGCCACGGTTCCTTCGCCGGCGCCGGCAAGGCGGTCGGGCTGACCCAGTCGGCCGTGAGCCTGCAGGTGAAGGCGCTGGAGGAGGAGTTCGGCGCAGCCCTGTTCGATCGCTCGCGGCGTCTGCCGGTGCTCACGGAGGCCGGCCGGATCGTCGTCGCGCGGTCTGCCGAGGTGCTCGCGCTGTACGACGACATCGCGGCGGCGCTGGGCGACGGACGATCGCTCGCCGGCCGGCTGCGGGCCGGCGCCGTGCAGACGGCGCTGGCGGGCGTGCTGCCGGATGCGCTGGTGGCGCTCAACCGCGCCCATCCGCGCGCCCGCGGCGCGGTGGCGGGCCGGCTGTCGGCGGAGATGGCCGAGAAGGGGGCCGCCGGCGAACGCGACGCGGCGCTGACCACCCGGCCGGT
>JAGNNA010000368.1 GCA_017990895.1 Reyranella sp. | reverse complement strand
TTGGCCAGGTGGCGCCCTACAATGCATCGAAGGCGGGCCTGATTCATCTCACGCGCGCGCTCGCGATGGAGTGGGCGCGTTACCAGATCCGGGTCAACGCGATCTGCCCGGGCTACATCGAGACGGAGATGAACAGCGACTTCTGGAAGACGCCGGGCGGTCAGCGCCTGATCGACCGGATCCCGCAGCGCCGCATCGGCCAGCCCGAGCATCTCGACGGCGCGCTGCTGCTGCTCGCCTCGGAGGCGGGCACATTCATGACCGGCAGCATCATCACCGTCGACGGCGGCCACACGGTGAGTTCGCTTTAGCTCACCAGCCGTTGATACGGTCGTAGACGTCGACCACCGACTTGCCGCCGTCGAGGTCGCTGTCGACGACGTAGTAGCGGTCGTAGGCGGCGGCGGTGATGCAGGCATGGTTGGGCAGGATGCGGACGCGGGCGCCGACCGGCAGGTTGCCGTAGGGCAGCGGATCGTCGGCGGCCACGAAACCGTGCTCCTGCGAGCATTCGATCACGGCCATGCCGGCCGCCGGCGGGTCGGCGATCGTGCCGTAGCCGACCTTGGGCTGGAATTCCTGCGCGCTGATGTCCTTCGACAGAGCCAGCGCACCGGCATCGACCAGGATCTGGTTGCGGTGGGGATAGTGGCCGATCACCGAGGCCAGCACCGACAGCGCGATGTCTCCCGCGCCGCACGAGCCGATATATTCCTGATCCAGATCGTTGAAGACGTAGACGCCGGGCCGCATCTCGGTGATACCGGTGAAGTCGCGCGAATGCATCGCCGTCGGCGTCGACCCACCCGAGACGATCGGGCAGGGAATGCCGGCCGCACGCAGCTTTTCGGCGGCGGTCACGATGGCGAGGCGCTCCTGCTCGGCAACACCCGCGATCCCGTCAGGCGTGCTCTGGTGATAGGAATGGCCGGCATGGGTCATGACGCCCGCAAGATCGACGCCCGGCGCCTCATGCAGCACGCGCGCGATGTCGAGCAGGCCGGGCAGAGCGGGATAGGGCAGGCCCGCACGACCGCCGCCGCTGTCGATCTCGATGAAGACCGAGAAGGTATCGCCGTCCTTCGCCGCCGCCGCGATGGCCTTGGCGACCGCGAGATTGTCGGTGACGACACGGAGGTTGACGCCGCGACGACGCAGCTTGGTCACTGCCGGCAGCTTCGACGGGATGATCCCGACGCCGTAGAGGATGTCCTTGAAGCCGCCGTCGGCAAAGTAGCGTGCCTCGGCAAGGGTCGAGACCGTGATCCTCCCGTCATGCCCCTCGACGGCCATACGGCCGATCTCGACCGACTTGGCGGTCTTGAGGTGGGGCCGCAGCATGACACCCGCATGACGCAGGCGCTCGCTCATGCGCTTGAGGTTGCGGCGCAGGATCGCCCGGTCGAGAATGAGGGCGGGCGTCGGCAGGTCGTCGATTGTCTGTGTAGTCATGGCGGCAATCCTAGCATGCCCATCGAAAACGAACGCAAATTTGTCCTGAACGAGCTGGCCACGGAACTGGAAGCGACGCTCACCGGGATGCCCGGGGTTGCCCGCCACCTGCTGCGCCAGGCCTATCTCGATGCGCCCGGTCTGCGCATCCGCTCCCTGGAAGGCGACGGCGAGACCACGCATGTCTTCACCTACAAGCGCACCGTCGACGGACAGGTGGTCGAGATCGAGACGGGCCTCAGTGCCGTCGACTTCGGGCGCCTGTGGACCCAGCGCAAGGAAACGCTGGTGAAGGTCCGCTATTCGTGGACCGAGGGTTGCTATCACTGGGACGTCGATTTCTTCAAACGCGACGACGGCTCGACCTATTTCGCCATGGCCGAGGTCGAAATGCCGGAAGAACACACCGACCCGCCGCCGCTCCCGGATTTCCTGGCGGCGCATCTGCTGATGATCGCGCCCGCCCTCGATCCGCGCTTCACCTCGAAGCGCATCGCTGACCAGGTGCATGCCACGACGCTGCTCGCCGAGATTAGGACGAACGGCGGGACCGTTTAGGATTTGCGCGGCCGGATCGGCGGCAAGGTCACCAGCGACCAGGGGTCGGGGAACTCGCCAACGGGGCAGTCGATCAGGAGAGGCGCGCCCCTGGCGATGCCGCGCGCGATGGCAGCCCCCAACTCGTCCGGCGAGCCGACGCGCACGGCGTCGATGCCGAAGCTCTCGGCCAGCTTCACGAAGTCCGGGTTGCGCAGCTCCGTGGCGATGGTGCGGTTGTTGAACGACTGCTGCTGGATGCGGCGCACGTTGCCGAAGGCGCCGTCGCTGAACACGACCGCCACGACGCCGATCCCGTGCTGGGCCGCCGTCGCCATCTCCATGGCGGTGAACATGAAACCGCCATCGCCGCTGATCGACAGGACAGCGGTGTCGGGTCGGGCGATCTTGGCACCGAGGGCGGTGGCATAGCCCCAGCCCAGGGTGCCCTGGTAGCCGGGCGACAGGAAGGTGCGCGGCTGGTAGGTCGGCCAGGCGAAGCGCGCCGCGTAGCCCATTTGCGTCAGCTCGTCGACCAGGATGCCATCGTCGGGCAGCGCCTTCCGCATCGCCTCGAGGTAGGCGATCTGTGGCGCCAGCAACTCGTGGACTTTGCGGTTTGCCGTCGCCTTGATCTCGGCAACATGGTCGGCGCGGCCATCGCGCTTCCTGTTGTGACCGGCCAGGCGATCGGCCAGCACCTTCAGGGTCGCGGTGGCATCGCCCACGATGCCGATCGCGGGCTTGCGATGACGGTCGAGTTCCTCGCTGTCGGCATCGATGCGTACGATTTTCAGCCCGTCGTCGAAGCCCCAGTTCTGCTGCGGCGGCTGCAGGCGCGTGCCGACCGCGAGCACGACGTCGGCTTCACCCCAGAAGCGGTAGCCAGCCGGCGCGGTGATCGAGAGGCGGTGCCGTCCGTCGATCACGCCCTGGCCCATGCGACCTGTCATCACCGGTGCGTCGAGCAGTTCGGCGATGCGCTGGACGTATTCGCCCGCACCCTGGGCGCCGCCGCCGACCACGATCATCGGCCGCTCGGCGCCACCCAGCAGCTTCGCCGCCCGCTCGACGGCCTCCTCGTCGACCGGGCAGGGATCGGCGACGGCAGGCCTGCCGATCAGCTCGACCGGCGCGCGCCGGGCCCAGGTATCCATTGCGCACTCGAGCGCGACAGGGCGCCGGCGGCCCGAGAGCAGACGGCGAAACGCCTCGTTCACCAGGCCCGGCGCCGCGGTGGGAGAGGGGATGCGGTCGGCCCATTTGGTGAGGCCGCGCATGATCGCGAGTTGGTCGGGCAATTCATGCAGCAAGCCGACGTTGCGGCCGATCATCGATTGCTGGATCTGGCCCGTCAGCGCCAGCACCGGCGCGTTGACCGCATAGGCCGTCGCCAGCGCCGCCGTCGTGTTGAGGAAGCCGGGGCCGGGCACGACCACGTAGGCCGAGGGCTTGCCGGTCGCCATCGCATGGCCCAGCGCCATGTAGGCGCAGGCCTGTTCGTGGCGCGCATGGATCGGCCGGATGGCGTTGGTGCGATCGTAGAGCGCGTCGAAGAACGGATCGTTCTGGACGCCTGGCAGGCAGTAGAGGGTGTCGATGCCGTTCACTTCCAGCATCGACAGGACGGTCTGGGCGGTATTGAGGGTCTGCATGACCACCAGTCTACACGCCTGTGACCAGGGGCGCGCTAGTCGACGCGCGCGCCCGAGGCCTTGATGATCGGTGCGAGACGAGCCTCCTCGGAATCGCGATAGGCGAGGGTGTCGGCTGGCGAGCGCCATATGGCCAAGGCGGCCTGGTCGAAGAACTTGGCCTTGAGGTCTTCGCTCTCCAGCGCCTTCTTCGACAGTTCCGACAACCGCGCGACGATCTCGGGCGGCAGCTTCGCGGGGCCGGTGAGCGTGGTCCACGAGTTGATGTCGAAGCCCGGCAGGGTCTCGGCGATGGCCGGCACGTCGGGCACGACGGGGCTGCGCTTCTCTGAAGTGACGCCGAGCGCCCGCACCTTGCCGGGGCGCGACTGGGCGAGCGCGCCGGGGATGTTGTCGAAGATCATGTGGATCTGTCCGGCCAGCAGGTCCTGCATCGCCGGAGCGGCACCGCGATAGGGGACATGCACCATGTCGACCTTGGCCATGATCTTGAAGAGCTCGCCCGAGAGGTGGAGCGTCGTGCCCGAGCCGGCGGATCCATAGGAATACTTGCCGGGGTTCTTGCGCAGCAGCTCGATCAGCTCCGGCACCGTCTTCGCCGGAAGGTCGAGATTGACCACCAGCATGTTGGGCAGCTGCCAGATCGTGGAGATGAACGTGAAGTCGGTCCTCGCGTTGAACGGCAGCTTGGCGTACAGGGTGGGCGAGATGGCATGGCTGGCGATGCCGCCGAGACCCAGCGTGTAGCCGTCCGGTGCCGACTGGGCGAGGGCGTCCATGCCGACATTGCCGCCCGAGCCGCCCTTGTTCTCGACGATCCATTGCTGCCCGCTGATCTCCGTCAGCTTGGCGCAGAACATGCGCGACAGCGTGTCCGTCGCACCGCCTGCCGGGAACGGGTTGATGTAGCGCACCGTCTTGTTGGGATAGGTGCCCTGCGCGGTCACGATCGCCGGGGCGGCGAGGGTGGTCGCGGCAATCCCACCCACGACCATACGGCGCCCGATCGGACGCATCTTGTTCGTCATTTTGTTTCCTCCCTTGCTTGACGCAGTGAGGGTGCCAAAAACGATGCCCGCCGTCGATGGCGAAGCCGGAACCCCGGAAATTGTGACGGAATTCGGGCGGGCGCCTCGCGATCGAGAGAGATGGAATAATGGGAGACGTCGTTCAAACCGCGCCCTTGCTGGTGCTCGCGGTGGTCACCTTGGGTTTCCTGGGCCTGCTCATTGTCGGTGGATCGACTGTCCTGGAGTTAATTGC
>JAGNNA010000056.1 GCA_017990895.1 Reyranella sp. | reverse complement strand
GCTGAATACAAGGAGAACGATCCGATGAAGATCTGGGGCCGTGCCAATTCGATCAATGTGATGAAGGTTCTGTGGTGCGCCGACGAGTGCGGGCTCAAGTACGAGCGCGAGGATGTCGGCGGGGCGTTCGGGGGCAACGACCAGAAATGGTACCTCGACATGAACCCCAACGGCGTCGTGCCGACCATCGACGTGGGCGGGCGGATCATCTGGGAGAGCAACTCGGCCGTGCGCTATCTCGCGGCGAAGCATGCCGCGGGCACGCTCTGGCCGACCGATCCCGGCCTGCGCAGCGAGGCCGACCGCTGGATGGACTGGCAGCTCAGCACCATCGCCGAGCCGATGCGCATCGCCTTCTGGGGCCTGATCCGCACGCCCCCGGAGAAGCGCGACATGGCCGCGATCGGCAAGGCAGCCGCGGAGGCCGGCAAGCTGTTTGGCCGGCTCGACGGCTGGCTCGCGGGCCGGCGCTACGTCGCGGGCGACCATTTCACGATGGGCGACATCCCGGTCGGCTGTTTCGTTTACCGCTGGTATGCGCTGGAGATCGAACGCCCGGAGCTGAAGAACGTGCGGGCATGGTACGAGCGGTTGACGACGCGCCCGGCCTATGCCCGGCACGTCATGATAAAGCCGACCTGAGCAGCACGCTTCCGGCGTCTTTCCAGCTCGGAAAGCGGCGCGGCGCCATAATGCGCGCCTCATCGAAACACCCGACGTCAATTCCGCCGAGACGCTTGCCGCCGTACGGGCTTGCGCTCCCGATTTCATCGTCGTGATGAATTTCGACCAGATCCTGCAGCCACCTCTCATTGCTCTGCCGAAGGTGGCTGCGTTGAACGTTCATCCGTCCATGCTTCCCAAGCTGCGCGGCCCCTGCCCCGTGCTGTGGGCACGAGCGAGGCAGGAGCGCATTTCAGGCGCCACGATTCACGCGATTGAAGATCGGACGATCGACACCGGCCGCGTCCTTGCCCAGGTCGAAGTGCCGATCGATGGCACGAGCTCGGTCGGTGAGCTGACGACGCAATTCTTTCTGGCCGGTGCACGCGCCCTGCCGACCGCACTGACGCGACTCGCGGCCGACAGGACAGCGGGACGACCGCAGCAGCTTTCGGACGGCCAGTACCTGGGATATCCGACAGCGCTGCAAATGAAGGAATTCCGACGCGCAGGGCTTCGCCTCTGCCGCCTGCGTCACGCCGCCCGCCTGATCCTGGCAGCTCTCGGCGTGACCCGCTGGAAGCCGTAGCTGGAGGTAACTAGCGGCGCTTGGGGAGCTTGGAACTCTCGGCCACGACGGCGCGGTCGACCACCGTGAACAGGTAGGCGTCGGGCGACAAGGTGCAGCCGCCGCGCACCAGATGGGCGAGCTGCGCGCCCTGCTCGCCATCGGGGATCATGACGCCTCGCACGCGCGCCGAATGCTCGGCGAGAAAGACGGCCAGCGCCTTGCGGGCTTCCGGGTTCATCGCATGCGCTTCGCGGCAGGTGATGTAGGCTGCCTGGTCGAAGTTGAGCGGCGGCATCGCCGCCTGCTGGGCCGATGCCGAGACGGCGACGACGCTTGCGACCGAGAGAGCGCCCAGAGCGAGGAGGAGCCTGGAGGTCATCTGGATCTCCCTTTACTTGCTGTTGCCGATGGCGGTGCCGCCGAGGTAGCCGACCGCGCCGCCGATCAGGCCGGCGCCGACCACCGCGCCGAAGCTGCCGCCCGTCGCGAGACCGATGCCGGTGCCGGCCGCGGCGCCGACGATGGCGCCGGTCTGCCCGTCCGACAGGTTGCTGGTGTTGCAACCGCCCAGGAAGCCCGCAGCCACGACCAGCGTCAGGATCTTCGTCTTCATCACACCTCTCCCCTTCACGTCGACGCCTCCGTCACGGAGGCGTCATGTCCACCTTCACCCAACCCTTATCAGGATTGAAGATGTTGATCACGCCGGCCTTCTGCGCCGTCTCCGGCCCCAGGTCCTGCTGATAGACCTCGCCCTTGTAGTCGACGATGAAGGTCATCACGCCGGTCACGCCGTAGCGCACCGGCCAGGCGATGGCGCCGAAGCCGCCGATCATGCGGCCGTTGACGATGTAGTCACGCGCACCGCCCGGAGCCGCCTGGCCCTGACCGTAGAGCAGGCGGAAATAGTAGCCGTAATGGCCGTCCGGCGCGTTGCCATCGGCCTGGGCGCGGGCGACCGCCGGCCCCAGCGGGCTCTGCGGCTCGCCCGGCTTCGTCTCCCAGTAGAGCCCGTCCTTGCGGCCAGGCGAGCTGAGAAGCCGCCGCGCATAGACCGGCGAGCCGGCCTTCATCGGATCCATCGCCGCGTAGTCGCGCTGGGCATCGACGATGGCCAGCATCGTCTGCACGACGGCAGCCTCGTCATGGCCGATCTGGCGCAGGCGCATCTCGCGCCAACCGGCGGCCGGATCGAAGCGCCATTCCGCGCCGTCCTTCACGATCGGGATCGGCAAGGTCCAGCCGGCCTTGCCGGCCATGATGGTCGCCTTGTCGCCGGAAACCTTGACATCGTGGTTCTCGTCCCACGCGGCGAGATAGGCCTTCCGGCGCTCCTGACGCTGTTCGGTGGTGATCGGGACGAACTCGCCCCATTGCGGACCCAGCAAGGCCCCCAGCGCCTTCTGGTCCCCCTTGCGGACCGCGTCGGTGAATGCGTTGGCGGCCGCCTCGGCCGTTGGGAAGCCCTGGAGCCTGGCTGCCTGCTGGGCGACCGCGCCGCTGGCCAGGCCCCCTGCAAGACCGGCGAAGACGGCCAGGGCCAGAAGACCGCGCCGGAACATCGTGCCGCTCATCGCCGTCCTCCTCCCCCGAACCTTTCACCGCCGCCGCCGCCGCCAAAGCTGCGGTTGCCCCAGGACTGGCTGCCGCGGTCGAAATCACGGCTGGCGCCGCTGCCGCCGCGGTTGATGTCGCCGAACGCACCCCGGTCGCCGGCGCCGCGATTCTCGAAGCTGCGATTCTCGGCCGGGCGGTTTTCGGCCGGACGGTTCTCCCCGGCCCGATTCTCGCCGGGGCGCTGCGTGTAGTTGCCACGCCCGTCGAGCTGGCCGCGGAACTGTTCGCGCTGTGCCGCCGAATCGGGGCGATGCTGGCCGAACTCCTGCCGCTCGGCCGGCGTGCGGTAGGGCACACCGTCGCGATGCGCCGGATCATGCGCCCACTGGCCGTTGCGATAGCGGTCGGCGTTGAAGTTGTTGGTGATGCTGGTCGCCCGATTGACGTTCACCGTCGTGTAGCTGTTGCCCCAGCCGCCGCCGCCGTAACCCCAATGCCAGCCGCCGAACATCGCCGCACCGGCGGCCACGCCCAGTCCGAACATCATGCCGGTCATCAGCGCCGCGCCGTAGTTGGGCGGCGGCGGATAATAAGGCGGCGGATACGCGGGATAAGGCCAAGCACCGTAGGCCCAGGCCGGATTGTAGTAGGGCACGTAGAGCAGCTCGGGATTGGCCGGCTCGATGACGATCGCTGTGGCGCCGCCGCTCGACTGCGTCGTCACCGTCTGCTGCGGGGTCGACTTCAGGTTGCCGGCAGCCTGTGCCTTGGCGCGCAGGCGCTGGACCGCCGTCGCGACGTCCTTTTGCTGGCCGATCATCGCGTCGCCGAGCTTCTGGGTCCAGTCGAGCTGGTTGCTCATCATCTGCAGCGTCTGCGGAAACGCGACGAGCGACTTCACGCTGACGTCCCAGCTCTTGTCCTTCACCGCAGCGACGGCAGCGTCGCCCTTGAGGTTCGGGTTGGCCTGCGACCAGCGCGCCGCCTCGACGACCTCCAGCGGATAGGTCGCCGCCATCAGGACCTGCGACAGCAGCGCGTCGGGATAGAGGGCGATGGGCGCCAGCATCTGGTCGAGCTGTTCGGTCGTGAACGGCTTGTTCGACTCCTGCGCGCGCAGTCCATGGAAGGGAGCGAGAGCGAGCACGGCCGTCGACAATGCAAGAAGTTTGCGTCGTTCCATGTGCGGCTCGTTCCTTCAAATTGCCAAAGAAGCGGATGGCGGCACACTACCGGCGGCGACCGTGTCCCGTCCAGCGCAGCACCTCGTCACAGGAGGCGCCCGCTACAGAAGGCGATACACCTCTTCCGGCTCGTCCCTGCCCTTCACGTGCCGCAGCTCCGGCTTCGGCAGTTCGCCCAGCACCTCGGGGTGCTTCATCGCCGCGATCGTGTCGCCGCTGACGAGGACGATCACGTCCTCGTCGGGGGCCATGAACTCCTTGCCCATCTGCTCGAAGCGCTGCGCCACGTTCACCGTGTCACCGACCACGGTGTAATTGACCCGGCCCGGCGCGCCGATGTTGCCGACGATCACCGGACCCGAATGGATGCCGACGCGCAGGCGGACCGCCGTCTTGCCGGCCGCGATACGCTGCAGATTGTCCTCGTGCACGACGCGGCCCATCTCGAGGGCCGCGTGGACGGCGTGGTCCGCATGGTCCTCCATCGACGACAGGCCGCCCCATACGGCCATCACACAGTCGCCGATATACTTGTCGATCACGCCCTGGTCGTTCTCGATGCAGCTGCCCAGCAGGGCGAAATGGTGGTTGAGCATGTCGGCCGTTTCCTGCTCCGGAAGTTCCTCGGCCTGCGGCGTGAATCCCACGATGTCGGTGAACATCACCGTGACGACCCGCCGGCGCGACGCCACCGCATCCTCGCCCAGTTCCATCAGCCCGAAGACGAGACGGCGCGGCACATAGGCGCCGAACCATTTCAGCGCGCCGCGCGCCTTGTCGAGACTGTGGCCGGCATCGTCGATCTCGCGCAGCCGCGACTTGCGGTGGAACGGCTCGTCGAACTTCAGCTGCTCGATCAGTTCGGCGGCCGACGTCAGGGTGCGGATGGAACGCGCCATGCTGAGCCCCATCACCAGGGCGAACAAGGCCGCCACGGCCAGGGTGATGCCGCCGACGATCGCCCCGTTCATCAGCCGGTCGAGGTCGCCGGTCGCGTCCTCGATCGGGAAGTACTGCCCGACCAGCCAGGGCTCCGGCCCGAAGCGCCGAAGCTCCCGATAGACGAAGACCCAGCGTCGCCCGCCCTCCTCGACGACATGCCCGAGCGAGCCCAGCGCCCGGTCGATCTGCGGCGACCGCACCGGCGTGTCCCAGATCTTCGCGAGGACGGGATCGTCCACCTCCTTGATCGTGGGCAGGGACCGCTTTTCCGAGAGGCCGAGCCCCTGGGGATCGATCAGCCGGCGCGCGGCCAGCACATGGTCGCGGCCGACGAGGATGAAATAGCGCCCGTCGCCCCCCTGCAGGGGATCGCCGATGAGATAGGAGAGATCGCCGACCGCCACCGTGGCGATCAGGCCGCCGATGAAGGCATTGTCGATGCGCCGCACCGGCGTCCGCACGTTGACCACCGGCTGCTTGATCGTCTCGCTCCAGAACAGGGCGCCCCAGAAGGTGTGCTGCGCCGTCTGGAGCTGGCGGAAGCGCTCCATGCCCTGCGGCTGGTCGACCAGCGAGAGCGTCTCGCGCTCGATCGTGCCGTCGGGTTCACGCACGGCGCGGTGCAGCTTGAGGTCGAGCGTGGCGAAGCCAACCGCCGAGACGGCGGGCACCTGCTGCATCATCACGGCCAGCAGCTCACGCACGGCGACCGGCGATTCGATGTCGATGCGGCCGCTGGCGGCGAGGGCCGCGATCAGTTCGAGGTGCTCGCTCACCGGGTCGAGGCGGCTGCGGACCAGCGCCACCTGGGCGTCGACCACACGGGCCGCCCGGTCGACCAGCAGCCGCTCGGCAGTACCGGTCGCGCCGGCCAGCACGACGATGTAGGCGATGCCCGAGATCAGAGAGAGCGAGACGAAGGCGAGCGCCAGCGCGGCAACGAGGGGCAACCGCCAGTGGCGGCGCAGGGCGGCTTTTGCAGGGGCTGTTTGGGCAATCTGGCTCACGCGGCGTACATCATAGGATGTCCGCCGCGCGGAAGCGATGACCCGTCAGTTCAGGCGGCCGCGCGGATGGCCGACTTGTTGACCTTGTCGTCGACGTGGCTCTCGAACTGCTGGAAGTTCTTCTCGAAGCGCTGGGCGACGTCGCGCGCGGCGTTGTCGTAGGCCTTCTTGTCCTTCCAGGTGTTCTTCGGGTTCAACACCTCGCCCGGCACGTCCGGGCAGGCGGTCGGCACCTGCATGCCGAAGTGCGGATCGGTCGAGGAGGAAACCGAGGCCAGCGTGCCGTCGAGCGCGGCGCGCACCATCGCGCGCGTGTGGCGGATCGACATGCGCTCGCCGACGCCGAAGCCGCCGCCCGACCAGCCGGTGTTGACCAGCCAGCACTTCACGTTCTGGCGGGCCATCTTCTCGCCAAGCATCTTGGCGTAGACGGTCGGATGGCGCGGCATGAACGGCGCACCAAAGCACGTGGAGAAGGTCGCCTGCGGCTCGGTCACGCCCTTCTCGGTGCCGGCAACGCGCGCCGTATAGCCGGAGAGGAAGTGGTACATCGCCTGCTCCGGCGAGAGCCGCGAGATCGGCGGCAGCACGCCGAACGCGTCGGCCGTCAGCATCACGATGTTCTCGGGCGTACCGGCGATGCCGGTGGCCGAGGTGTTCGGGATGAAGTCGAGCGGATAGCAGGCGCGGGTATTCTCGGTGTGCGCACCGTCGTCGAGGTCGAGACGGCCCGTCACCGGATCGATCACGACGTTCTCCAGCACGGTCCCGAAGCGGCCGGTGGTCGCATAAATCTCCGGCTCGGCCTCGCGGCTAAGCTTGATGACCTTCGCGTAGCAGCCACCCTCGAAGTTGAACAGGCTGTCCTCGGCCCAGCCATGCTCGTCGTCGCCGATCAGCGTGCGCGTCGGATCGGCCGACAGCGTGGTCTTTCCGGTGCCCGACAGGCCGAAGAAGACGGCGACGTCGCCGTTCGGCCCCACGTTGGCGGAGGCATGCATCGGCAGGACGTTCTTGTCCGGCAACAGATAGTTCAGGATCGTGAACACCGACTTCTTGATCTCGCCGGCGTACCAAGTGCCGCAGATCGCCACGACGCGCTCGGTGAAGTTGACCAGGATCGCGCAATCTGAGGCCGTGCCGTCGAGCTTGGGGTCGGCCTGGAAGGCCGGCAGATTCAGGATGGTGAATTCCGGCTTGAAGCCCTCAAGTTCCTCCGGGGCGGGGCGCAGGAACATGTTGCGGGCGAAGAGATTGTGCCACGCCGTCTCGTTGACCACGCGCACACCGATGCGATGCGCGGGATCGGCGCCGGCCCAGCAGTCGCGCACGAAAAGGTCGCGGCGCTGCGCATAGGCGATCATGCGGTTGTAGAGCGCGCGATACTGGCCCGGCGTAATGGGCTTGTTGGTCTTGCCCCAGTCGATGCGGCCCTTGCTCTCGGAGTCCTCGACGATGAATTTGTCGTTGGGCGAGCGACCGGTATGGATGCCGGTCCGCACCACCAGCGCACCACCATCCGCCACAACGCCTTCATGCCGGCGAATCGATTCCTGATAAAGCGCGGGAACCTGGAGGTTCCAGTAGACATTGCTAAGGTTCTTGAGTCCGAGCGCTTCCAGTCCAAACTTGGGTACGATGAAGCCCGCCTGATGCACAGCGTTTCTCCTGCTTTCCGGCCGATCCGAATGGCTAAGGTGTTTCCGGACTATGCGCTACTGGCAGGGCCGCGAGGAGGCAAGTCCCTTGCGACAAGTTAGTGTCGGCCAGCATGTGAATCGGCCTTCGCATCCGCGGAAAGAATGCTGCGACGCGAAACCCGCGGCGCTGACGTGACGCAATCAGGGCATCGCGCGGGCCTTGCTCACCAGGGCGACCAGAACCTTGCGCGCCTCGGCGGCCTCTTGCAGCGGCACGTCGAATGCAAGCCGGGCCACGGTCCCTGCTCGCCGCAGATCGATCCCTTCGGAATCGATCCCGGTCATCCGCCAGCCGTCGCCGGCCAGGCTGATCAACTTTGCGGCATAGAGCTGAACGGCATCCGCGTGATCGGCGTTCATATGCTCGACGATACCTGCCTCGGCCTCGGCAAGGCCCGCCGCCTGCCGGGGAACCAGTTCGTCCGCGCCGATCCAGCGGATCTTGCCGAAGCCGCCGACCAGATGGGCCCGTTCCACCGCGATGCGATAGAAGCCGAAATCCTTGAATCCCGCATAGAGAGCGGCATCCGGATGCCGGGCCAGGAAGCGCGCCTTGAGCCGCTCGTCGGCGGTCCGCTCGGCCCGGCCGAGCACGGTCGCCCGCGGGCCCGTGAGCGGCTGGTCGAGCCCACCGGTCCCGTCGAACAGCAGCGAGACACGGTCGTCCGCCTTGATCGCCTTGGTATGTTCGGCCATATCGCTCAGCAGAAGGATGGGCGACAGGTCGTGATCGACGGCCACGAGAACCAGGGAGGCATAGGGCCAGGCGGCCGGTTCGCCGGGCAGGCTGGTGGCCAGGGAAACCCGGTCGAGGGTGCGCAAGAGGTCGCGCACGGTGCGGGGCATGTCGTCTTGGGTCATGTGATCAAAAAAGCCGCAATTGTTCGTTGAGTATGCGGGCCGGGAAGGCGGCGGCGACGGCCCGGATTATGATAGCATGTTAAGAAAGCCGTTGTCCGCTGCAGGAGAAGCCAAGCCGTGCGCAAGACCATCGCCCTCGTCGACGACGATCGCAACATCCTCACATCGGTGTCGATGCTGCTCGAAGCCGAAGGGTTTCAGATCAAGACATACAATGACGGTGCGTCGGCTCTGGAAGGGCTCAACCAGTCGCCCCCGGATCTCGGCATCTTCGATATCAAGATGCCCCGGATGGACGGGATGGAACTGCTGAACCGCATTCGCAAGACGCAGCAGTTCCCGGTCATCTTCCTCACCTCCAAGGACGAGGAGATCGACGAGGTGCTGGGCCTGCGCATGGGTGCGGACGATTTCATCCGCAAGCCGTTCTCGCAGCGCCTATTGCTGGAGCGCATCCGCGCCGTGCTGCGTCGGGCCGATGTCGGCGGCGCCAAGGGCGAAGCCGCTGCCGAGCGCATCGTGCGCGGCGAACTGGTCCTCGACCCGAGCCGCCACCAGTGCACCTGGAAGAGCAAGGAGGTGCACCTCACGGTCACCGAGTTCCTGCTCCTGAAGTCGCTCGCGGAGCGGCCCGGCCATGTGAAGAACCGCGACCAGCTCATGGACGCGGCCTACGGCGAGACGATCTACGTCGACGACCGCACCATCGACAGCCACATCAAGCGCGTCCGCCGCAAGTTCCGCGAGGTCGATGGCGAGTTCGAGCAGATCGAAACGCTGTATGGCATCGGATATCGATACCGCGACTCCTGATCCCGGCGCACGATCGCGCGGGCATCAGACTCCAGGTTCCCGGATCGCCGCGGCGCTCGGCCGCCTGCTTTCACGCGTGTCCCGCAAGGTGACCGGCGGGCCGGCGTCGGCCAATGCCGCCGAATCGCCGTCGCTGCTGCGCCGGCGACGCAGCGTCGGCCGCGGCTACTCGCCGCTCACGCGGCGCATCCTGCTGCTCAACCTCATCCCGGTCGCGCTGCTGACCCTCGGGGCGGTCTATCTCAGCGACTACGAGGAAGAGCTGATCGACACCGAGCTCGCCTCGCTGCTGGTGCAGGGCGAGATGGTGGCGGCCGGCATCGGCGAGGTCGCGGTGGTCGGCGGCGAAACCACGGTCAACCGAATGGACACCGAGGCGGCGCGCCAGCTGCTGACGCGGCTGGTGCGGCCGACCGGCGTGCGGGCACGGCTGTTCAGCGAGACCGGGGAGCTCCTGGCCGATTCGGCGATGCTGAACGAGCTGGGCCGGATCCACGTCGTGCCGCTGCCACCGCCGGAGACCCCCCTCGAGGCGGAATCCCACGTCAACATCGGCGAGCGCGTCAGCGACTGGATCGCCCGCCAGCTGTCGCGCGTCGACCACTATCCCGAATATGTCGACAAGCCGGTACCGACCCTTCGCGATTTTCCCGAAGCGGCCAGCGCCCTGCGCGGCTTCAACGCGTCGGCCGTGCGCAGCGCCGGCCAGGGGCGGCTGATGCTGAGCGCCGCGGTGCCGGTGCAGCGCTACAAGCAGGTGCTGGGCGCCCTCCTCCTGACGCGCGACAACCGCGCCATCGCCGCCTCGCTGCGCGAGGTCCGGTACGACATGCTGACCATCGCCGCCGCGGCGCTCGGCATCACCGTGCTGCTGTCGCTCTATCTCGCCGGCACCATCACCCAGCCGATCGTGCGGCTCGCGCGCGCCGCCGACGAGGTCCGGCTGGCGCGCGAGAGCCGGCCGGAAATTCCCGACCTCGGCAAGCGCGGCGACGAGATCGGCGACCTGAACGACGCGCTTCGCTCGATGACCGAGGCTCTCTGGCTGCGCATCAATACCATCGAGAGTTTCGCCGCCGATGTCGCGCACGAGCTCAAGAATCCGCTGACGTCGCTGCGCTCGGCCATCGAGATGGCGGGACATCCCCATCTCGACGCCGAACGCCGCGCCAAGCTGATGGGCATCGTCATGGACGACATCAACCGGCTCAACCGACTGATCTCCGACATCTCCGACGCCTCGCGGCTCGACGCAGAACTGATGCGCGGCGAGGTGCGGCCGGTCGACCTCGACAAGCTGCTGCGCGACATGGTCCGCCACTATGCGGTGACCGCCAACCAGAAGTCCGGTGTCGAGGTCGAGTTCCGGGTGGCCGCCAATCCGCCGTTCATGGCGCATGGTCACGACGGCCGCTACGGCCAGGTGTTCCGCAACGTCATCGACAATGCCCTGTCCTTCGCGCCCAAGGGTTCGCGCATCCTCGTCGAGCTGGGCCGCGAATCGCGCAATGGGCCGTTCGTGGTCACCATCGACGACGAGGGCCAGGGCATTCCCGAGGACAATCTCGAATCGATCTTCCAGCGCTTCTATTCCGAGCGTCCGACCGAGCATTTCGGCCAGCATTCCGGCCTCGGCCTGTCGATCTGCCGCCAGATCGTGGAGACCTATGGCGGCACGATCACCGCCACCAACCGGCGCGGTCCCGACGGCAAGGTGCTGGGCGCCCGCTTCACCGTCCGGCTGCCTGCGGCCAGCGGACGCAAGTGACGATCCGAATGGCGATCAGGGTCACGACTTACGTTCACGCGACCTGCGTCGCACTGCGCGCCGGCCGGAACTGGCGCGGCATCCTGCTGCGGGGCCCGTCGGGCGCCGGCAAGTCCGACCTCGCGCTGCGTCTCGTCGAGGGAGGCGGCCGGCTGGTGGCGGACGACCAGACGGCGCTCATCCCGCAGGGGCGCGGCCTGGTCGCCTCGCCGCCGGGCACGCTCGCGGGCCTGCTGGAGGTGCGCGGCGTCGGCATCGTCAAGCTCGGCCGTGCCGGGCTGCTCGCCCGGGCCACGATCGCGCTGCTGGTCGATCTCGTTCCGCCGGACCGGATCGAACGCCTGCCCGACCCGGCGCGGGAGACGCTGCTGGGTGTCGATCTGCCGGTCGTGGCGCTGTCCCCCTTCGAGGCCTCTGCCCCGGCGAAGTTGCGCCTTGCCCTCGCACGAACCGCGGCGGCATGATCCGGCGCGCGCCGCCCATGCCAGACAGTCCTGCCTCTTCCGCTTCTGACACGACACGCGATACGCGCCGGCCGTTCGTCGTGGTCACCGGCCTGTCGGGCGCGGGCCGCGCGACCGCGCTGAACGTCCTCGACGACCTGGGGTACGTCGCCGTCGACAACGTCCCGCTGCCGCTGCTCGACGACCTCATGCGCTCGACCGGCGGCGAGGCGGGCGCAAGCGCCCAGCCGCTGGCCCTCGGCATCGACACCCGCACCTTCGGCTTCGATGCCCGGGCCCTGGCCGCGCGCATCCACGAGCTGCGGAATCGTCCCGACCTCGCCGCCCGCCTCCTCTTCCTCGAGGCCGACACCGAAATGCTGCAGCGCCGATACACCGAAACCCGCCGTCCCCATCCGCTGGCACCCGATCGTCCTGTGGTCGACGGCATCAGCGAGGAGCGCCGGCAGATCGGCTGGATGGCCGACGTGGCGGATCTCACCATCGACACCACGTCGCTGTCGCCGCACCGCCTCAAGCAGATCCTGACCGGGCACTTCGGGCTTGGCCGCTCGGTCGGCACCCGCATTTCCGTGATGTCGTTCTCGTTCCGCCGCGGCCTCCCGCGCGAGGCCGACCTGGTGTTCGACGTCCGGTTCCTGAAGAATCCCCACTACGATCCGGCATTGAAGCCCCTGACCGGCCGCGATCCGGCGGTTGCGGCGTTCATCGCAACCGACCCCGACTACCGCCCGTTCGTGGACAGGCTGAAGGCCCTGATCGAGCCGCTGCTTCCCCGGTTCGATGCCGAGGGCAAGAGCTATCTGACCATCGCCATCGGGTGCACCGGCGGCAAGCACAGATCGGTCGCCCTCGCCGAGGAGATCGCAGGCTGGTTGCGAAGCGCCGGCCGGTCGGTCACTCTCTCTCACCGGGACGTCGGGGCGGCCGGGGAGGCCGGGGGCGCAGGGTAGAGCAAAGCATGATTGGTATCGTACTCGTCACTCACGGCAATCTGGCGCAGGAATTCAAGGCCGCGCTGGAACATGTCGTCGGTCCGCAGCAATGCATGTCGACCGTCTGCATTGGCGCCGACGACGACATGGAAAAGCGCCGCGGCGAGATCCTGGAAAGGGTTCGGGCCTGTGAAACGGGCGAGGGCGTGATCGTGCTGACCGACATGTTCGGCGGCACGCCCTCCAATCTCGCCATCTCCATCATGGAGCAGGCGCGGGTCGAGGTGCTGGCCGGCGTGAACCTGCCGATGCTGGTGAAGCTCGCCAGCGTCCGCACGAGGCCCATCGCGGAGGCCGTTCGCATGGCGCAGGAAGCCGGCCGCAAATACATCACCGTCGCTTCCCGCATCCTCGCCAAGGAAGCCTCGTGAGCGACGTGGCGGCGAATTCCAGCGCCGACGCCAGCATCGGCGCCCTCCGCAGAAGCCTGGCGATTGCCAACAAGCGCGGCCTGCATGCCCGTGCCGCCGCCAAGTTCGTGCGCACCGCGGGCCAGTTCGACGCCATCGTGCGCGTATCTTTCAAGGGCCAGGAAGTCTCGGGCCTGTCGATCATGGGCCTCATGATGCTGGCCGCCGGCATCGGGAGCACCGTCGAGGTCATCTGCTCGGGCCGCCAGGCCGCCGACGCGATGGCCGCCATCTCGACGCTGGTCGAGGGCAAGTTCGGCGAGGATTGACGCTCCTGCGCACCCGGCATAAAGCGGCGCGCATACCGACATAAATTCTTGCTTATATGTTGATCCGGCGCGTTGAGGCGGTCCCTGACCGCTGTTATGACACGCCCGCTTTCCACAATTTTCCGCCTGCCGACGCCGGCACAGCAAGGAGCGCCACATGGCCGACTACATCGTCAAGGATATCGGGCTCGCCGACTGGGGTCGCAAGGAACTCGACATGGCCGAGACCGAGATGCCGGGCCTGATGTCGATCCGCAAGGAATACGGCCCGAAGAAGCCGCTCAAGGGCGCGCGCATCGCCGGCTCGCTGCACATGACCATCCAGACGGGCGTGCTCATCGAGACGCTGAAGGCGCTGGGCGCCGACGTGCGCTGGGCTTCGTGCAACATCTACTCGACGCAGGACCACGCCGCCGCGGCGATCGCCAAGGCCGGCACGCCGGTGTTCGCCATCAAGGGCGAGAGCCTCGAGGAATACTGGGACTACACCCACAAGATCTTCGAGTGGCATGACGGCGGCGAGCCGAACATGATCCTCGACGATGGCGGCGACGCCACGCTGCTGGTGCATCTCGGCGCCCGTGCGGAGAAGGATCCGTCGCTGGTCGCCAACCCGACCAACGAGGAAGAGGAAGTCCTCTACAAGGCCATCCTCAAGACCAACAAGGAAAGGCCCGGCTGGTACGCCAAGCTCGGCGCCTCGATCCGCGGCGTCACCGAGGAGACGACCACGGGTGTCCATCGCCTCTACAACATGGCGAAGGAAGGCAAGCTGCTGTGGCCGGCCATCAACGTGAACGACTCGGTGACCAAGTCGAAGTTCGACAACCTCTACGGCTGCCGTGAATCGCTGGTCGACGGCATCCGCCGCGGCACCGACGTCATGATGTCGGGCAAGGTGGCGATGGTCGCGGGCTTCGGCGACGTGGGCAAGGGCTCGGCCGCCTCGCTGCGCCAGGCCGGCTGCCGCGTGATGGTCTCCGAAGTCGATCCGATCTGCGCCCTGCAGGCGGCGATGGAAGGCTACGAGGTCGTCACCATGGAAGAGGCGGCCCCCAAGGCCGACATCTTCGTGACCGCGACCGGCAACGTCGACGTGCTGACGCTCGAGCACATGAAGGCGATGAAGCATCGCGCCATCATCTGCAACATCGGCCACTTCGACTCCGAGATCCAGATCGCCTCCCTGCGTAACTTCAAGTGGCACAACGTGAAGCCGCAGGTCGACGAGGTCGAGTTCCCGGACGGCAAGCGCATCATCGTCCTGTCGGAAGGCCGCCTGGTGAACCTGGGCAACGCGACCGGCCATCCGAGCTTCGTGATGTCGGCCTCCTTCTCGAACCAGACGCTGGCCCAGATCGAGCTGTGGACCAACCCCGGCAAGTACGAGAAGCAGGTCTACACGCTGCCGAAGTTCCTCGACGAGAAGGTCGCGGCGCTCCACCTCGAGAAGGTCGGCGCCAAGCTGACCAAGCTCCGCCCCGACCAAGCCAAGTATATCGGCGTGCCCGAGGCCGGCCCGTTCAAGGGCGATCTCTACCGCTACTAGTCGACCCGCAACGGCCCACAGCGGCCGCGCGGATCACATGCTAAGAAGTCGGCATCGAAAGATGCCGACTTTTTGTTTGTCCCTTCCCGACGAGGCCGCTACCGAACGGCTGGGCACCGCCCTAGCCGGCCGCCTGAAGCCGCGTGACGTCGTGGCCCTGGAAGGCGGCCTCGGCGCCGGCAAGACGACCCTCGCGCGCGCCATCCTGCGTGCCGCGGCGGGCGACCCGGCGCTGATCGTCCCCAGCCCCACCTTCACCCTCGTCGAGATCTACGAGACCGCTCGCGGCAGCTTCTGGCACTTCGACCTCTACCGCCTGGAGGAGCCCGAACAGGTGTTCGAACTGGGCTGGGAAGAGGCCCGCGCCGACGGCGTGATCCTGGTCGAATGGGCCGAGCGGCTCGGCCCGCTTCTGCCGCGCGAGCGGCTCACCATCAGCCTGTCGGTCGAGGGCGAGGGCCGGCGCGCGATCCTGGAAGGAGATTCCCGTCTTGGCGAAATCTGAACGCGACCGGCTGCGCGCCGAGTTCGTCGATCGAGCCGGCTGGGGCGATGCCGGCGAGCGCCTGCTGGCCGGCGACGCCTCGTTCCGCAAGTACTTCCGCCTGACCCGGCCAGGCGGCTCGGCGGTCGTCATGGACGCGCCGCCGCCGCAGGAGGACGTGCGGCCCTTCGTACGCATCGGCCGTCACCTGATCGCGCTCGGTCTCAGCGCGCCGGAGATCCTCGCCGAGGATGCCGAGCTTGGCTTCCTGCTGCTCGAGGATTTCGGAGACGAAACCTATGCGCGCGTGCTGGCCGCCGGCGGCGACGAGAACGAGCTTTACGCCCGTGCGACCGACGTGCTGGTCGAGATCTATCGCGCCGGCGACCGCAGCCTGCTGCCGGGCCTCGGCGCCTATGCCGGCGCCGCGCTGATCGAGGCCGCGATGCTGCTGCCGGAATGGTACCTGCCGGAAGCGACCGGCACGCCGACGCCGCCCGAGGAGACCGAGCGCTATGTCGCAGCGTGGCGGGAATGCCTGGCGGCACTGCCGGCAACGGGCGAGACGCTGCTGCTGCGCGACTACCACAAGGACAATCTGCTGTGGCTGCCGGCGCGGCCCGGCGTGAAGGCGTGCGGGCTGCTCGACTTCCAGGACGCCCAGCGTGGCCATCCCTCCTACGACCTCGTATCGCTGATCGAAGACGCACGACGCGACGTGGCGCCCGCGGTCCATGCCGCCTGTCTCGATCGCTATGTGAACGAGGCGGGAATCGCCGATGCCGCGGGCTTCCGTACCGGCTTCGCGCTGATGGCCGCGCAACGCCATGCCCGCATCATCGGGCTGTTCGTGCGCCTGCTGCGGCGCGACGGCAAGCCCGACTATCTGCGGCACCTGCCGCGCGTGTGGCGCATGTTCGAGCGCGCCCTGCAGCACGAGGCGCTGTCGCCGTTGCGCCTCTGGGTCGACCGCACCCTGCCGCCGGAGCTGCGCAGCATCGGAGCCAACCCGTGATCAGGAGCGCGATGATCCTGGCCGCAGGCCGCGGCGAGCGCATGCGGCCCCTCACCGATACGACGCCCAAGCCGCTGATCCCCGTCGCGGGCCGTTCGATGCTGGAGCGGTCGATGGACCGGCTGCAACGCACCGGCGTCCAGAACATCGTCGTGAACGTGCATCATCTGGGCAACCAGATCGCCGACCGGCTGGGCGGCCGCGCCCGCATCATCCGCGAGGACCGTCTGCTGGAAACCGGCGGCAGCGTGCGCAACGCCCTGCCCCTGCTCGGCAACGGGCCCTTCTTCGTTCTGAACGGCGACGGACTGTGGCGCGACGGTCCGGAATCGATGCTGGGCCGTCTCGCCGCCGCCTGGGATCCCAACCGCATGGACGCCCTGCTGCTGCTCCATCCGTTGGCCACGGCGATCGGTCGCGAGGAGAAGGATCGCGGCGATTACTATCTCGAGCCGGACGGCCGCGCCCGCCATCGTGGCACGGCCGAGACCGCCCCCTATCTCTTCGCCAGCATCTCGGTCTGCGATTCGCGCCTGTTCAACGGCTCGCCCGAAGGCCCCTTCTCGCTCCTCAGACTGTGGAACCGCTCGGAGCAGGCCGGCCGCCTGTTCGCCCTCGTGCATGATGGCGACTGGTTCCACATCGGCACGCCCTCGGCCCTCGCCGAGGCCGAACGCGTGCTGGGATGAAGGGCGTCTTCACCATCACCACCGAACGCCGCTTTGCCGACGAGCTGGCGCGGGTGGTGCTGGCCGAGTACGGCGGCGATCCGCTTTCCCCCGCCGATGTGCTGATCCTGCTGCCGACGCGCCGTTCGGTGCGCGCGCTGCGCGAGGCCTTCCTGCGCGCCGCCGGCGGCAAGCCGACGATCCTGCCGCGCATGGCGCCGCTCGGGGACGTCGACGACGGCGAATGGGAGATCGCCTCGGGCGAGGGCGATGCGCTCACTCTGCCGCCCGCCATCGAGCCAGCCGAGCGTGATGCGCTCCTGACGCAGCTCGTGGCCGCCTTCAAGGACGACCAGGGCCATCCCGTCGCGCAATCGGCGGCGCAGGCGCTGAAGCTCGCGCGCGAACTCGGCCGCCTGCTCGACGAGCTGGCCATCGAAGGCGTCTCGTTCACGCAGCTCGAGGGGCTGGTCGACGGCAACTTCGCGAGCCATTGGCGGCGCACGCTGCAGTTCCTGGCCATCGTGGGCGAGCACTGGCCGCAGATGCTCGCAACGCGAGGACAGATCGACGCGATCGAACGGCGCACACGCGCGATCCGCAACCAGGCCGACCGCTGGCGGGCGCAGCCGCCGCAGACGCCGGTGATCGCGGCAGGCTCGACCGGCTCGCAACCCGCGACGCGCGACCTGCTCGCGACCATCGCCGGACTGCCGCAGGGTGCCGTCGTCCTGCCGGGCCTCGATCGCGACATGGACGAGGCGAGTTGGGAGGCTCTCGACCCGTCGCATCCCCAATTCGGGTTGCACGAACTGCTGGGCGCGCTGGGCATCCCGCGCGCCGACGTCGCGGAGTGGCCAGGAGCGGCGAGCGGCTCGGCGCGCCATTTCCTCATTACCGAGTTGATGCGGCCCGCAGAGACCAGCGAATCCTGGAACCGGCCGGAGCCCGCGTCGCTGGAGCATGTGACCCGTGCCGACTGCGCCACGCCTCACCAGGAGGCGCTGGTGGTCGCGCTGGCGCTGCGCAGCGTGCTGGATACGCCCGGACGCACGGCCGCCCTCGTCACGCCCGATCGCGAACTGGCGCGAAGGGTCACTGCCGAATTGAAGCGCTGGCAGATCGATATCGACGATTCAGCCGGCACGCCGCTGGTGGACACGCCGTCCGCCACGCTCCTCCACGCGCTGATCGCCATGGTCGATGCGGAATTCGCGCCGGTCGAACTGCTGGCCCTTCTCAAGCACCCTCTCTGCACCCTGGGCCTGGACCGCGGCTTCGTGCTCGATGCGACACGGCGGCTCGATCGCAAATGCCTGCGCGGTCTCAAGCCGGCGCCGGGCTTGCCATCGATCCGCGCAAAGGTCGAAGAAGCGAAATTCGGCGCTGATGGCGACCGTGCCGCCGTGAAGACGCTGCTCGACCGGCTCGACGAAGCGACCCGGTCCCTCGTCGAATTGATGCAGGGCGACGCCCAGCCGGACGCGCTGCTCGCCGCCACGATCGGCGCTGCCGAGAAAATCGTGCCACCCGAGACCTTGTGGTCCGGGGACGCCGGCAGCGCGCTGGCCGACCTGCTGGGGCGCCTGCGC
>JAGNNA010000367.1 GCA_017990895.1 Reyranella sp. | reverse complement strand
GCCGTAGTCGTAGATCACCTTGTCGATCTGCTGGGGAAGGGCACCTTCCTCCATCATGTAGGCTGACTGCACACCGCGCATGCGAAGCATGCGATTGCCGACGAAGCCCTCACAAACGCCCACGAGGACCGGGATCTTGCCGATCTTCTTGGAGAACGACATGACCGTGGCAATGACGTCCTTCTCGGTCGCATTGCCGCGCACGTTCTCCAGCAGCTTCATGACGTTGGCCGGCGAGAAGAAGTGCATGCCGATCACGTCGCCGGGCCGCTTCGTATAAGAAGCGATCTGGTTGACGTCGAGGCCGGAGGTATTGGTGGCCAGGATGGCGCCGGGCTTGGCGACCTCGTCGAGCTTCTTGAAGACGGTTTCCTTGACCTCCATCGTCTCGAACACCGCCTCAATGATGACGTCGGCGTCCTTGAGATCGTCGTAGTTCAGCGTCGGCGTGATCAGCGCCATGCGCTTCTCGACGTCCTCGGCCTTCATGCCGCCGCGCTTGGCCGTGTTCTCGTAGTTGGTGCGGATGGTCTTGAGGCCGCGATCCAGCGCTTCCTGGCTGGTTTCCAGCAGGGTGACGGGGACCCCGGCATTGGCGAAGTTCATGGCGATGCCGCCGCCCATCGTGCCGGCGCCGATGATGCCGCCAGTCTTGATCTCGCGCTGCGGCGTGTCGGCCGGCACGTCCTTTACCTTGGCGGCCTCGCGCTCGGCGAAGAAGTAGTAGCGCTGCGCCGCCGATTCCTGAGAGGTCAGCAACTCGGTGAACAATTCGCGCTCGCGCTTCATGCCCTCGTCGAACGGCAGTTCGACGGCGGCCTGGACGCACTTGATGATGTTCCACGGCGCCTTGAAGCCGCGCGCCTTGCGGGCGATCGACTTCTCCGTCTCGGCGAACAACTCCGGCGATTCCAGGGTGACGCTGAGGTCGCGGACGCGGCGCAGCGGCGCCTTCTGGGCGAGCAGCATCTGGGCGTGGGCGACGGCGCCCTTCAGCAGGTCGCCCTCGACGATGGCGTCGACGATGCCCTTGCTCTTGGCCTCGGCGGCCGGGATGTGCCGGCCCGAAAGGATGGCGTCGAGCGCGTACTTGGCGCCGGTGAGACGCGGCAGGCGTTGCGTGCCGCCAGCGCCCGGCAGCAGCCCGAGATGAACTTCCGGCAGGCCCATGCGCGTGGTCGGCAGCGACACGCGATAGTGCGCGCCGAGCGCCGTCTCCAGGCCGCCGCCCAGCGGCGTGCCGTGCAGGGCCGCCACGATCAGCTTGGGCGAATTCTCCATCGTCGCAATGACGTCGTTCAGGTTCGGGCCCGACGGCGGCTTGCCGAACTCGCGGATGTCGGCGCCGGCGATGAAGGTGCGGCCGCCGCCGATCAGCACGATGGCATCGACGTTCGAATCCCGGCCGAACGCCTCGACGCCGTCCTTGATCCCGGCGCGTACCGCCGCGGCCAGCGCATTCACCGGCGGATTGTTGATGGTGAGAATTCCGATGCGCCCCTCTGTGGAGCGGATGACAGCGTCGGACATGGACGTTCTTCCCTATTGAGACCCGTAACGGACGCGTGGTCTTAGCAAGCTCTGGCTGCCCCGCCCAGCGGCCTCGCGTTTCGCCGTGCGGAGATACGTGCAAGTACACAGTCTAGCCGCTCCCAAAGTCAGCCGCTATGCATCGCCCCCTAAAAACGGAATTGGGAGGCTATCCAAATGTCCAAAGCAACCACCACCCGTCGCGGCATCCTGCGCGCCGGTGCCGGCGCCGGCCTCGTCATGGCGGCGCCGTCGATCGTGCGTGCCCAGGCCGCCTGGCCGAACAAGCCGATCACCATCGTCGTCAACTTCCCGGCCGGTGGCCTCACCGACGGCATCGCCCGCGCCTTCGGCCAGTCTGTCAGCCAGGCCACGGGCCAGCAGGTGATCGTCGACAACAAGCCCGGCGCCAGCGGCAACATCGGTGCCGCGCAGGTCGCCCGCGCGCCGGCCGACGGCTACACGTTCCTGCACTCGGTTTCGAGCACGCTCATCCAGAACCGCGTCATGTTCAAGACGCTGGGCTTCGATCCCGACAAGGACTTGACCGTTGTCTCCGGCACGTCCTCGGGTGTGCTGCCGGTCGTCGTGCACAAGTCGCTGCCGGCCGAGGTCAAGGACCTGAAGTCGTTCATCGAGTACGCCAAGAAGAACAAGGTGAACTTCGGCTCGTGGGCGCTGGGTTCATCTGCGCACATCTTCGCGCAGACGTTGAACGAGAAGTACGGTCTCACGATGGAAGTCGTGACCTACAAGGGCGAGGCCCCGATGTGGCAGGACATGGGCGCGGGCCAGCTGCAGGCCGCCATGGGCAGCCCGCAGGCGATGAATGCGCTGATCGTGAAGGGCGACGTCCGTGGCATTGTCGCACCGTCGAAGGTGCGGGCGCGCGTGTTTCCCGACGTGCCGACCTCGCAGGAGCAGGGCTTCACGGACGACGCCTTCACCGTGTCGGGCTGGCTGGCTCTGGCCGCGCCGGCCGCGACGCCCAAGGACATCGTGAAGCGGATGTCGGACCTCTGGGTCGCGGCCGCCGATTCCGAGCCCGGCAAGAAGATGATGGACAGCTTCGCCCTCGTGGAGAAGCCGATGCCCCACGAGGAAGTGATGGCGGACTATGAGCGCCTGAAGAAGACGCTCATCCCGCGCATCGTCGCGCTCGGCATCCAGCCGGTCTGACGATCAGGCCGAGACCCGCTTCAGGGTTTCGTCGCACCAGCGCGCGAGGCCGGTCATGCGGGCGTCCTCGTGCTTCTGGCCCATCAGCTGCAGGCCGACCGGCAGGCCGCCGACGCTCATCAGCGGCACCGTCACGACGGGCGCGAACAGCATCGAGCTCGGCGCATTGAAAACGAAGTCGCCGGTCGGACGCGGCGCCAGCGGCTGGCCCGGCACGTCGCCCGACCAGAGCGGCGCGGGTCCAGGGCAGGCGAGCGTGATCGCCGCATCGGCCAACGGGGCCATGGTCGCGTGCAGGTGCTGGGCGTTCTCGCGCGCCAGCAGCGCCATCCGGTAGTCGTCGAGCGTCATCGCCTCGGCCTTTGCCAGCGTCGCCTTGGCGCGTTCGCTGACGCCCGCGGGATTGTTGTCGACGATGCCGCGCTGTCCCCAGCGATTCTCCCAGCCCGTCACGCCGCCGCAGATGGCACGGCCGTTGGCGATCGATTTCTCGAGCGACTCGACCCAGGGATGGTCCTTGCGGCGGATCAGTTCGACGCCGGCATCGCGAAGCTGCTTCAGGATCCCGTCGAAGGCGGCCTTGGTCGCGTCGTCGACCTCGACCCAGCCCTCGGTTTCCAGCACGACCAGACGGTTCGGCTTCACCGCGGCCGGTAGGGTCGAAGGTCCCATCAGGCCGACCTCCCCACGATCGCCGCCGGCACGCTGCGCGATCTCGATCGCGACCTGCCACATGTCCTGCAGCGAATTGGCGTGCGGCCCGTGGGTGCTCTGGCTGGTCGCCTGGCGTTCGCCACGGTTGATGCCGCCCTGCGTCGGCTTGAGCGCAAAGTTTCCGCAATAGGCGGCGGGCCGGATGATGGAGCCGCCGACCTGTGTGCCGATGGCAGCCGGCACCATGTTGGCGCCCACGGCGGCGGCTGACCCGGAAGAAGAGCCGCCCGGGGTGCGCGCCGCATCGAACGGATTGGTCGTGGCGCCGGGATGCGAACCGCCCAGCTCTGCCGTCACCGCCTTGGCGAGGATCACCGCGCCGGCCTGGCGCAGCGCCCAGACGGCGGCGTTGTCGCGCTTGGGGAAGTTGCCCTTGAAGGCCTCGCAGCCCATCTGGGTGGGCATGTCCTTCGTCTCGAGCAGGTCCTTGATGGCGAGCGGCATGCCGTCGATGGAGGAGAGCGGCTTGCCTTGCTTCCAGCGCGCCGTGCTGGCGTCGGCCGCCTCGCGGGCGCCCGCTTCGTTGATGGCGGTGAAGGCCTTCACCACCGGCTCGCGCGCCGCCACCGTCTCGAGGCAGCGTTCGAGATAGGCACGCGGCGTATCGCTGCCGTCGGCGAAGCGCTTGGTGGCGTCGTGGAAGGTAAGCGGCTTGAAATCACTGTACGCGGTCATCGTCGATCGGTCCTTTGTTGAAGGATCGACCCTAACACGAGGGATCAGCGCACCCGATAGCGCTCGATCGCGTCGGGATCGAAGGTGAAACCTAGGCCGGGACGGTGGGGCACGGCGATGTGACCGTCCTCCACCGCGATCTGCTCGCGGTAGAGCTTCGACGTCCAGGGCATGTATTCCAGCCAGGTCGCGTTGGCGAAGGCGCCCAGCAAGCCGATGCTCTGCTCGGTGAAGAGATGGTTGGAGATGGCGATGTCGTGGGCCGCTGCGAGATGCGCCACCTTCACGAACTCGCTGACGCCGCCGACGCGGGCGAGATCGGCCATCCAGATGTCGGCGGCACCATGCGCCAGCATCTCGCGGAATCCATAGCGTGTCGCCTCGGTCTCGCCGCTTGCGATGGGCGTATCGAGGGCCGCTGCCACTTTGGCCGAACCGCGATGGTCGTAGGGCGCGACCGGCTCCTCGAACCAGGTAAGGTCGAACTCTTCGAGTTTGCGTCCAAGCCGGATCGCATGGTCGGCAGTGAAGCCGCGGCTGGCATCGCACATCAGTGACACGCGCGGCCCGATCGCCTTGCGCACCGCGGCGACTCTCTCGACGTCTTCCTCGATATGCGCCATGCCGACGCGCATCTTCACGCCGCGGAAGCCTTGGGCCACGTAACCGGCGGCTTCCTTCGCGAGTTCGTCGGGCGTCGCCGACAGCCACAGGCCGGCGCTCGAGTAGACCGGAATGCGATCGCGGGCGGCGCCCAGCATGTGCGTGACCGACTGGCCCAGCGCCTTTCCCTTGGCGTCCCAGAGCGCGGTGTCGACGCCGGCGAGACC
>JAGNNA010000366.1 GCA_017990895.1 Reyranella sp. | reverse complement strand
GGAGTGGCGCGCCCCCAGCAAATGACGGCTCAACCCGGCGCCGCGAGGCATTGAGGACGTGTTCGATCCCGCCTTTCTCGTCGCGGGCGTCCTGAACGGCCTTCTGGCCGGCGGTATCTACGTTCTGGTCGCGGTCGGCCTCACGCTGATCTACGGCGTGCTGCACATCATCAACTTCGCCCATGGCAGCCTGCTGATGCTGGCCATGTATGCCGTCTTCTACCTGTGGCGGCTGATCGGCATCGATCCCTATGCCGCCCTGCCGGTGGTGATCGCCGGCGCCTTCGGCTTCGGCTTCGTGCTCTACCGGCTGCTGATCGGCCGCTACAATCACGCCCGCGACGAGAACATCCTGCTGATCACGCTGGGGCTCTCGATCGTGATCGACAACGTCGCGCTGCTGTTCTTCGGCGGCGACACGCAGACCATCGACGTGCCCTACGCCGGCACCTTCGTCGAGATCGGCGCCGCTTTCCTGCCGCTGCCCAAGATCATCTCGTTCGTCGCCTCGCTGCTGCTCTGCGCGGCGCTCGGCCTCTACATGGCGCGCAGCGACATGGGCAAGGCGATCCGCGCCGTTGCGAAGGAGCGACAGGGTGCGCGGCTGGTCGGCATCGACGTCGAGAACGTGTTCGCCGTCTCCTACGGAATCGGCATCGCCTGCCTCGGCGCCGCGGCGTGCCTGCTGATGCCCACCTATTATGTGACGCCGTCGTCGGGCCACGCCTTCGTGCTCGTGGCCTTCACCATCGTCGTGCTGGGCGGCATGGGCAGCTTCGCGGGGGCGGCGGTCGGCGGCTTCCTCATCGGCATCACCGAATCGCTGGGCGGACTCTTTCTGGGCGAGCAGCTCGGCCAGATCGGCATCTCGCTGATCTTCATCCTGATCCTGCTGCTGAAGCCCACCGGCCTGTTCGGGAGCAAGGCGTGAACCGCGCCATCCTCATGTGTGCGCTGGGCCTCGCGGCCGCCATCGCCTGGCCGCTGCTGGTGCCGAACTACCTGGTAACGATCGGCATGCTGGTCTTCTTCACCGCCTTCATCGGCCAGTCCTGGAACATCGCCGGCGGATTTGCGGGCCAGACCTCGTTCGGACACGTCGTGTTCTTCGGCACCGGCGCCTACACCTCGACCATCCTGCAGGTGACCTACGGCTGGAACCCCTGGCTCGCCTGGCCGGTCTCCATGGCCGCCGGCGGCGCGGTCGGTTGGATGATCGCTGTGCTCTCGTTCCGGGCCGGGCTGCGCGGCTCCTACTTCGCGCTGATCACCCTGGCCTTCGCCGAGGTCTTCCGCATCCTCGCCAACTCGGTGCCCTTCACCAAGGGCGGGCTCGGCATGCTGATCAAGGCCGATCCGCGGCCGATCAACTTCCAGTTCAAGGACCCGATCTGGGTCTATTACCTCGCCCTGCTGCTCTGCATCGTCTCGCTGCTGATCGCCTGGCAGCTGACGCGCAGCCGCTTCGGCGCGCGGCTGGTGGCGATCCGCGAGAACGAGGACGCGGCGCGGGCGCTCGGCATCGACGTCTTCGCCGAGAAGGTGAAGGTGCTCACGCTGTCCGGCGCGATGTGCGCGGCCGGCGGCACCTTCTATGCGCAGAAATATCTCTACATCGATCCCGGCATCGCCTTCGGCGTTGACAAGTCGGTCGAGATGCTGCTGGTCAGCATGGTGGGCGGTGCCGGCACGATCTTCGGGCCGCTGATCGGCTCCTTCACCCTGATGGGCATCAACGAGGTGACGCGCTGGCTGGCCAGCGTCGTGCCGACCCTCAAGAACGTCCAGCCGCTCAGCCTCATCGTCTACGGCATCATGCTGATCCTGATCGTGGCGCGCCTGCCCGACGGGCTGATGAGCCTGTTCCGCAGGAAGCCGCGCCATGCTTGAAGTGCGCGAGATCTCGAAGTCCTTCGGCGGCCTCAAGGCCGTGGACAGCGCCTCGCTCGACGTGGCCGCGGGCGAGATCGTCGGGCTGATCGGGCCCAATGGCGCCGGCAAGACGACCCTGTTCGCCACCATCGCCGGCTTCCACCGGCCAGATGCCGGCACGGTCTCCTTCGAGAGCAAACCGATCACCGGCCTCGCGCCGCATCGCATCTGCGCATCCGGCATGGTCCGCACCTTCCAGATCACGCAGCCTTTCGCCGGCATCAGCGTGCGCGAGAACATCATGGTCGGCGCCTATCTGCACACCGCCGACCGCCGCCTGGCCGCGCGCGAGGCCGAAGCGGTGGCGGCCCTCGTCGGCATGAAGGACCAGCTCGACCACCGCGGTGCAGACCTCACCGTTGCCGGCCGCAAGCGGCTCGAACTTGCGCGCGCCGTGGCGACCGGGCCGCGCCTCCTCCTGCTCGACGAGGTGATGGCCGGGCTCAATCCGACGGAGATCGTCGAGATCGTGGGCGTGATCCGCAACATCCGCGCTTCCGGCGTCACCATCCTGCTGATCGAGCACGTCATGCAGGCCGTGACCTCGCTTGCCGAGCGGGTCTACGTGCTGAACCAGGGCCGCATGATCGCCGAGGGGACTCCGGCTTCCATCGCCGACAACGCATTGGTGATCGAAGCCTATCTCGGCCACGGCGCCGCCAAGGTGCTTCGTGCTTGAAGTCTCGGCCCTGCGCGCGGGCTACGGCGCCATCGAAGTGTTGCGCGGCGTCGACCTCGCCGTCGGCGCCGGCGAAATCGTCGCCCTGCTGGGCAGCAACGGTGCCGGCAAGTCCACGCTGAACAACAATGTCTCCGGACTCTATCGGCCGCGCGGCGGCTCGATCCGCTTCGACGGCAAGGAGATCACCGGCGCCTCCTCGATGCACATCGTCGAGGCGGGCCTCGTGCAGGTGCCGGAAGGCCGCCGCGTCTTTCCCAACCTGTCGGTGCGAGACAATCTCGAGCTCGGCAGCTATCGCCGCGGCAAGCCCAACCGCGCTGCCAACATGGAGCGCGTGCTGGCAACCTTCCCGCGCCTGCGCGAGCGGATGACGCAGTCGGCCGGCACCCTATCGGGCGGCGAGCAGCAGATGCTGGCGATCGGCCGCGGCCTGATGGGCGAGCCGCGACTGCTGATCCTCGACGAACCCTCGCTCGGCCTGTCGCCGCTCCTCGTCGAGGAGATGTTTGGCCTGATCGGCCAGCTCAACGGCCAAGGCCTCGCAATCCTGCTGGTCGAGCAGAACGTCGTGCAGTCGCTCGCCATCGCCCATCGCGCCTACGTGCTGGAGAACGGCCGCATCGCTTTGTCCGGCAGTGCCGCCGACCTCGCCCGCGATCCCGATCTGCGCCGCAGCTACCTGGGTCACTGACGAAAGGTCAGGCGGACTCGCCCGCGACCCAGCCGCTCGACCACGCCCATTGAAAATTGTAGCCACCCAGCCAGCCGGTAACGTCCACGGCTTCGCCGATCGCAAAGAGGCCGAGGACCTTCTTCGCCTCCATCGTCTTCGAGGAGAGTCCGTCGGTGTCGATACCGCCCAGCGTGACCTCGGCCTTGGCATAACCCTCGGTACCGGTCGGAACGAAGGTCCACGCCTTCAGGCGGTTCGCCAGCGTCTCGAGATCGCGGTCGCGCTGATTAGCCATGAGGCCTTCCGGCGCGACGCTCTGCGCCAGGCGCTGCGGCAGGACTTCTGCGAGGATCGTGCGCAGCTCGGCCTTGGGACGCGTGCGCTTGCGCTCCTTCAGGAAAGACCCGGCGTCGAGGTCGGGCAGCAGGTCGACGACGATCTCCTGCCCCGGCTTCCAGTAAGACGAAACCTGCAGGATCGCCGGACCGGACAGGCCGCGATGGGTGAAGAGCATCGCCTCGCGAAAGCGCGCGCGGTCGCACCGCGCCTCGACGTCGAGCGAAACGCCGCTGATCTCGGGCACGGGCAGGGTGAGCGGCACCAGCGCCGGCCGCGTGTCGGTGACACGCAGCTTGAAATGGCGCGCCACCTCGTGCGCGAAGCCGGTCGCGCCCATCTTCGGAATCGACAAGCCGCCCGTCGCCAGCACGACGGAGGCCGCGGAAAAATCGCCGTGGTCCGTCACGACCGTGAAGCGATCCGACTTCTCCACGCGCGTGATCTTGTGCGCCACCCGCACGTCGACACCGACCGCCGCGCACTCGTCGAGCAGCATCTTCACGATCTGCCGGGCCGAGCCGTCGCAGAAGAGCTGGCCCAGCGTCTTCTCGTGCCAGGCGATGCTGTGCCTGTTCACCAGATCGATGAAGTCGTGCTGCGTGTAGCGCGCCAGCGCCGACTTGCAGAAATGCGGATTGGCCGACAGGAATGCCTCGGGCCGTGCGTCGCGGTTGGTGAAGTTGCAGCGGCCGCCGCCCGAGATCAGGATCTTCTTGCCGACCTTCTCGGCATGGTCGAGCAGCAGCACCCTGCGGCCGCGCTGCCCCGCCCGCATCGCACACATCAGGCCCGCGGCGCCGCCGCCCAGGACGACAACGTCGAACGCCTGGCTCACGCCAGCGCCTTGCCCATGATCCAGAGCGCCGCCGCGAGGCCCGCGATCGCGCCGGCGACCGAACCGCCGACATAGAGCGCGGCCATGAGATATGCGTGCCGCTCCCAAAGCAGCACGGCATCGAGCGAAAAGGCCGAGAAGGTCGTGAAGCCACCCATGACGCCCGTGGCGAGGAACAGCCGGTAGTGCGCGGCGGCGCCGACGCGCTCGGCGAACCAGCCGGTGATCAGCCCCATCACGATCGAGCCCAGGATATTGATCACCAGCGTGTGCCAGGGAAAGTGCGAGCCCAGGAGCCGCGCCGCCCAGATATTCATGCCATGGCGCGCCGCACCGCCGATGCCGGCGCCCACGAAAACGATCAGGTAGCTCATCGTCTGCCGCCGAACTTCGTCTTCCAGTCGGGCACGGCATTCGGGAAGGGCAGCGCCGTCGCCTCGTAGACGCCGCGCGCCACGGCCCGCGCCAGGC
>JAGNNA010000365.1 GCA_017990895.1 Reyranella sp. | reverse complement strand
GGCATACCAGTTAGCTTAGCTTCTCGTGGTCTCGGAGATGTGTATAAGTGAGAGGCGTCAGCGAGGTCATTGCCCGCGAGGCGCTTCGCCTTGGCGCGATGAAGCTGCCGGTCACGACCCGCATCGTGATGCGCGAGGACTGGTAGGTCCGACCGGGGGAACCCCCAGCGTTTCCGGAAAGGCGCGCCCGAACGGCGCGCCTTTTCATTTCGCGCGCTGCCGCGCGCCGGCGCGGTCTGGACCCTGGCCCTTGGCCCGAGAGAAACACAACAAAAACGTAACAGATTTGTAACGCCCTCATTGCGGGGCACCCGTTTCATTGGTTAGATCGGCGCGGGACAGTTCCATGAAACTGTCACACGATAACAATAGGACGAAATCGTCACGAAGCGGGTCTTGTGCCCAAGGGAGATGGAAATGACAACGACGAAGACGACCGCCGCGCTTACGCTGGCAGCCCTGCTCTCATCCACCGTAATGGCGAGCGCGCAGTCGCTTGCGGAGATCGAGGCAGCCGCCAAGGCGGAGGGGATGCTCACCACGATCGCATTGCCGCACAGCTGGTGCGGCTATGGCGACGTGATCGCCGGCTTCAAGGCGAAGTACCCCGAGATCCAGGTCAACGAACTGAACCCCGACGCCGGCTCCGCGGACGAGGTCGAGGCGGTGAAGGCCAACAAGGACAACACGGGCCCGCAGGCGCCTGACGTCGTCGACGTGGGTCTTGCCTTCGGTCCGTCGATGAAGGACGAGGGCCTTCTGCAGCCCTACAAGGTCTCCACCTGGGACGACATTCCCGACAGCATCAAGGATGCCGAGGGCCACTGGTACGGCGACTACTATGGCGTGATGTCCTTCATCGTGAACAAGGATCTCGTCGCCAACACGCCGGCCGACTGGGCGGACCTGCTGAAGCCGGAATACGCGGGCCAGGTTGCGCTCGCGGGTGATCCGCGTGCCTCGAACCAGGCGATTCTCGGCGTTCTGGCCGCGGGCCTCTCGACGGGCGCCGCCGCGGGCGAGGCTGCGGGCAAGGCCGGGCTTGACTACTTCGCCGAACTCAACAAGGCGGGCAACTTCGTCCCGGTCATCGGCAAGGCCGGCACCGTGGCGCAGGGCGCGACCCCGATCGTCGTCGCCTGGGACTATAACGCGCTCGCCTGGGCCGACGAACTTGCCGGCAACCCGCCGGTCGAGATCGTGGTGCCGTCGACGGGCGTGCTCGCCGGCGTCTATGTGCAGGGCATCTCGGCCTATGCGCCGCATCCGAATGCGGCGAAGCTCTGGATGGAATATCTCTATTCGGACGAAGGCCAGAACCTGTGGCTGAAGGGCTACTGCCACCCGGCGCGCTTCAATGCGATGTCGGCCGCGGGCAAGCTCGACGCCGATGCGATGGCCAAGCTGCCGCCGGCCGCCTCCTACGAGGCCGCCTACTTCCCGACGCTGGATGAGGTGAACGCCAACAAGGCCGCCGTCACCGGCGGCTGGGATGCGGTCGTGGGCGCCAACGTCCAGTAATCCCGCGCGACGCGAAAAAAACGGCCCCGGCCCGATCCGTACGGACCGGGGTCGCCAACAGGAACAAGACCACTCCAACGGGACGGACCTCGCATGGCTGCGCCTTCCCCCAAGCCAAGGCGGCAATTGCCGCTGACCTGGCTGGGCCTGATGCCCTTCGTCATCTTCGTCACGCTGTTCCTGATCCTGCCCACGATGCATATCGTCGTCGGTGCGTTCCAGGATCGCACCGGTGCATTCACGCTGCAGAACCTCCGTGACCTGAACACCGGCACGATCCCGTCGAGCTACTGGGTCTCCGTGAAGATCTCCGTCGCCTCGGCGGCGCTCGGCTGCCTGATCGGCTTCGGCATGGCGGCGGCCGTGGTCTTCGGCGCGGTGCCGCGCTGGGTGAAGTCGCCGCTGATGACCTTCTCAGGCGTCGCCTCAAACTTCGCGGGCGTGCCGCTGGCCTTCGCCTTCCTCGCGACCTTCGGGCCGGTCGGCCTCGTGACGGTCTTCATGCGCAACAACTTCGGGATCGTGCTGAGCCGAGACATCGGCTTCAACATCCTTTCGTTCTGGGGGCTGACGGTCACCTACCTCTTCTTCCAGATCCCGCTGATGATCCTGATCATCACTCCCGCGCTGGAGGGCCTGCGTCGCGAATGGCGCGAGGCGGCCGAGGTGCTCGGCGCCTCCACTGCGCAATACTGGCGGATGGTGGCGCTGCCGATCCTGTTCCCGTCTCTTCTGGGCACGTTCGCGCTCCTTTTCGCCAACGCCTTCGGCGCGGTGGCCACCGCTATCGCGCTCACCGGCTCGGCGCTGAACATCGTGCCGATCCAGCTTTTCGCGCAGATCAGGGGCGATGTGCTTGGCAACCCGAACCTCGGCTATGCCATGGCCTTCGGCATGATCGTCATCACGGCCATCGCCAACGTGCTCTACATCTGGCTGCGGATACGTGCTGAACGGTGGCTGAAATGAGCCTCTACGCCCGCCTCACCGGCTGGATCGTCCTGCTGTTCGGCCTTGGCTACTTCATCGTCCCGCTCGTCGGGCTGACCGAGTTCTCGCTGAAGGCGCGGCGTGGGGTCTACAGTTTCGACGCCTACGCCAAGATCATCGGGGACCCGGAGTTCCAGGCGACTTTCAGCTATTCGGTGGTCATGGCGCTCGTCACCATCGCCATGGGCGTGCTCATCGTCGTGCCCACGGCCTTCTGGGTCCGGCTGAAGATGCCCTGGGCGCGACCCTATGTGGAGTTCCTGACGCTTCTGCCGCTGGTCATTCCGGCCATCGTCATCGTCTTCGGCTACATACGGCTCTACAACACGTCGAGCTTCCTGCCGCTGACCGGCACGGCGACGGGTACCAACCTGCTCCTGGCCTTCGGTTACACGGTTCTGGCCCTGCCCTATATGTACCGGGCGATCGATACCGGCCTGCGGACCATCGACGTCGCCACGCTGACCGAGGCCGCGCAGAGCCTGGGCGCCGGCTGGACGACCATCCTGACCAGGGTGATCCTGCCCAACGTGCTGCCCGCCGTGCTCTCCGGCGCGTTCCTGACCTTCGCCATCGTCATCGGTGAATTCACGCTCGCCGCCTTGCTGGACCGGCCGGCCTTCGGACCCTACCTGCAACGGATCGGCGCAAACAAGCCGTACGAACCCTTCGCGCTCTCGGTGATTGCGTTCGCGATCACCTGGGCTTGCATGGGGCTGATCCAGCTTGTCACCCGGTTCTCCAAACACACGAAGGCACAGCCCTGATGTCGTATCTCGAGATTGCCCGTCTGGAAAAGTCCTTCGGTGCGAACCGCGTCGTCACGGACTTCAACCTCGGCGTCGAACAGGGGGAGTTCATCTCGCTCCTCGGCCCCTCGGGCTGCGGCAAGACCACCGTGCTGCGCATGGTCGCGGGGTTCGAGCGGCCATCGTCCGGCGCAATCCGCATCGCCGGCGAGGATGTGGTCGGCAAGCGCCCGAACCAGCGCAACATCGGCATGGTGTTCCAGGCCTACGCGCTTTTCCCGAACCTGACGGTGGCCGAGAACGTCGGCTTCGGCCTGAAGATCAAGGGCGCGCGGCGCAACGAAATCACCGCCCGCGTGACCGAGATGCTCGCGCTGATCGGCCTGCCGGACCTCGGGGGGCGCTACCCGTTCCAGCTTTCGGGCGGGCAGCAACAGCGCGTGGCACTGGCCCGCGCGCTCGCGCCGAAGCCCCGGGTGCTGCTGCTCGACGAGCCGCTGTCGGCGCTTGACGCCAAGGTCAGGGTGTCCCTTCGCAATGAAATCCGCGCGATCCAGCGCGATCTCGGCATCACCACGATCTTCGTGACCCACGACCAGGAGGAAGCGCTGTCGATCTCCGACCGGATCGTGGTGATGAATGCCGGGATCGCCGACCAGGTGGGCACACCGTTCGAGATATACAACCGCCCGACGACGCGGTTCGTGGCGAACTTCGTGGGCCAGCTGAACCTCTTCAAGGCCGACGGTACGGGCCGCATCGGCGGCGTGGCGGTGGGGCAGGGGGATTTCGCCGCCCGGCCCGAAGCCGTGCATCTCGGGCGCGCGGCGGAGGCAGACATCGTCCTGCCGGCCACGGTCGAGGAGGTGCATTTCCTCGGCTCCGTCATCCGCGTGACGGCAACGGCCGCCGGCGCGCGGATCGCGCTCGACACCTTCAACCGCCCCGACGTGCCTCCGCCGGCCGTCGGCAGCACGGTGGAACTGAGCCTCTCCTCGCGCGACCTGATCCCGCTGAAGTAGGGGCGGGTGGCGGCGCGCAGCGGTCCTGCGCGGTGTTCACCAAACTTCCGCTTGCCCACCGCCCACCTCTCCCTTATAGGGACGCATCCTGCGATTCCGGGTGACCGGGATTCGCGGGTCCATCATTGACTCCACCGAATCAAGGGTGACCCCGCAAGGGCCCTCCGGTGATGTGGGAAGGAAGAGGCGCATGAACGCCACCGAACTGAAAGCGAAGACGCCCGACCAGCTCCGCGACGAGCTGGTGGCGCTCAAGAAGGAGGCGTTCAACCTCCGCTTCCAGCAGGCCACCGGCCAGCTCGAGAACACCGCCCGCATGCGCGCCGTCCGCCGCGACGTCGCCCGCATCAAGACGGTGCTGAACGCCAAAGCCGCCGAAGCCGCGAAGTAAGAGGACCGACCCATGCCCAAACGTATCCTGCAAGGCGTCGTCACCTCGGACAAGAACGAGCAGACGATCACCGTCCTGGTCGAGCGCCGCTTCAAGCATCCGCTGCTGCAAAAGACGGTGCGGAAATCGAAGAAATACCGCGCGCATGACGCGGAGAACAAGTTCAAGGTCGGCGACACCGTCCGCATCGAGGAATGTGCGCCGATCTCGAAGACGAAGCGTTGGACCGTGGTGACGGAAGCCTGAGGCTTAACCCCACCACATC
>JAGNNA010000055.1 GCA_017990895.1 Reyranella sp. | reverse complement strand
GCGCAGGAGTGGTGGCAGCCGGTCAGGTGGATGTTGATCGGCGTGTCGAGCGCCAGCCGCATTTCGAGATGGTCGGCGAGCTTCAGCGCATGGCCCTTGGTGTTCGCCGCCGCGAACTTGCAGCCAGCGTTGCCGGTGCACGCCACAAGCCCGCGACGAATGGCACTCGCCTCGACGCGGAGCCCCAGCGCGGCGATGGCTGCGATGCAGACGCCCACGTCGCGATCGGCCACGTCGGAGATCAGCAGGTTCTGCCATACGGTGAGACGGATCGTGCCGCTGCCGAAGCGCTGGGCGATCTCCGCGACGCCGCGCATCTGCCCGGCGGTCATGCGTCCCACCGGCAGGACCAGGCCGAGATAGTTGAGACCCGCCTGCCTCTGCGCATGCACGCCGATATGGCCGTGCTTGTCGGCCAGCACCCGGGCCGTCACCTGCGCGCCCGCGGCGCGGCGCAGCTTCGCACCGTGTTCCTTTTCGACCTCGGCCACGAAGGCGTCGCGGCCCATGCGGTCGATCACGTATTTGAGGCGGGCCTTCTGGCGGTTGGTGCGGTCGCCGTGGATCGCAAAGGCGCGCACGACCGCGCCGGCCACCGGCACGCATTCCTCGGGTTTCAGCAAGATTCCCGTCTCGAAGGCGAAATCGAGATGGCCGGTGATGCCGCCCAGCTGGAGGCGGAAATAGATGCCGGGTTCGAATCCCTCGCCCCCGGTCACCTCGGTCGCGACGAAGCCGATATCGTTGGTGTCCTCCAGCACGGGCACGCGCCCGCCGCCGTCGAAGGCGATGTTGAACTTGCGCGGCAGCCCGTACATCTCGCGATGATTGAGGATGTAGTGATGCATGGCCCGGCACAGCGGCCGCGTGTCGTACAGTTCCTGCGGATCGATGCCGGCGGTCGGGCTGCCGGTGATGTTGCGGATATTGTCGGCACCCGAGCCGCGCGCCGTCAGCCCGAGATCCTGCACGGCGAGCAGGAGATCGACCGCATGTGCTGCGGGGATCTCGCGGATCTGCAGGTTGGCGCGCGTCGTCACATCGGCATAGCCGCCGCCGAACGAATCCGCCGCGTCGGCCAGACCGCGCATCTGCCAGGCATTCAGGATGCCGTTGGGAATGCGCAGCCGGCACATGAAAGAGTTCTCGGCCGGCGCGACGTAGAAGAGCCCGTGATACTTGGTGAGGAAGACGTCGATGCCCTTGGGGAAATGGCCCCCCTCGGCGCGCCCCACCAGTTCGTCCCACCGGTCGAGCGGATGGCGCGCGCGCTTGGCCGTTTCCTCCGCGACCAGCTTGCCGCCCGCGGCGACGGCGCGGTCCTGGGCGGCCTGCTGCAGCGCATCGGGACCGATCAGTTCGCCAGCCGGCGCCCCGGACGTGCGCGAGGCAAGCTTGTCCGCCGCCTTGCGCGCCTCGATCCCGCTGACGAAACCCTGCAGCCAATGTTTCTGGGCGTCGTCGAATTCCTCGCTCATGTGCCTCCCCATTCAAATGGGGAGGTGTCGGCCTCACAGGCCGACGGAGGGCTCATAACCGACGCACGGCCCATGACCCCTCCGTCGCCGTATGACGGCGACACCTCCCCCGCAGACGGGGGAGGAGAACTAAGCCGCGGCACGCGCCGGCACCCGGTGACGGGCGTAGAGGAACTCGAGCACCGCCGCACGGCAGCGCGCATATTCGGCGTCAGTCGCGAGCTCGAGCCGGCGGCGCGGCCGGGCCAGGTTGATGGGCAGGACCTCGCCGATCGTGGCGGCCGGGCCGTTGGTCATCATCACCACACGGTCCGACAGCAGCACGGCCTCGTCGACGTCGTGGGTGATCATCATCACCGTGTTGCCGAGCCGCGCATGGATCTCCATGACGCTGTCCTGCAGATGGGCGCGGGTCAGTGCGTCGAGCGCGCCGAACGGCTCGTCCATCAGCAGCACCTTGGGCTGCATCGCGAGGGCGCGGGCAATGCCGACCCGCTGCTTCATGCCGCCGGAGACTTCGTGCGGCCGCTTGTCCCTGGCCTGGGCCATCTGCACAAGTTCGAGATTATGCATGACCCAGTCGTGGCGTTCGGCCTTGTTCTTGGAGGAGCCGAACACCTTGTCGACGGCGATGGCGATGTTGCCGTAGACGGTGAGCCACGGCAGCAGAGAGTGGTTCTGGAACACGATCGCCCGGTCGGGGCCGGGTTCGTCGACCACCTGGCCTTCGAGGAAGACCTCGCCGCTGGTCGACTTCAGGAGGCCGCCCAGGATGTTCAGCAGGGTCGACTTGCCGCAACCCGAATGGCCGATCAGCGAGACGAATTCGCCCCGCTCGATGCGCAGGTTCACGTCGCGCAGCACTTCCGTCGCCATCTGGCCGCGGCGGAAGATCATGCCGATCTGCTCGAACTTGAGGTAGGGCTGTGGGGTCATGGCCTGTCCTCCTACTGCGCCGAGACGCCGTGCGAGACGAAGTGGCCAACCACCGCGATCAGCTTGTCGAGCAGGAAGCCGACGATGCCGATATAGACCAGGGCCACGATGATGTCGGAGATGCGCGAGCTGTTCCACGCGTCCCAGATGAAGAAGCCGATGCCGACGCCGCCGATCAGCATCTCGGCCGCCACGATGGCGAGCCAGCTCAGTCCCACGCCGATACGCAGGCCGGTGAAGATGTAGGGCACCGTCGCGGGCAGCGTGATCTTGTAGAACACCTCCCACCACGAGAGACGGATCACCGAAGCGACGTTGCGATAGTCCTGCGGGATGTTCCGCACGCCCACCGACGTGTTGATGATGATCGGCCAGATCGAGGTGATGAAGATCACGAACAGTGCCGATGGATCGGCATGGCGGAAGCCCGCCAGCGATAGCGGCAGCCAGGCGAGCGGCGGTACCGTGCGCAGGACCTGGAAGATCGGATCGAGGCCGCGCATCGCCCAGGTGCTCTGGCCGACCAGCACGCCCAGCGCGATGCCGACCACCGCGGCGAGGCTGAAGCCGATCGCCACGCGTCCCAGGCTCTTGGAGATCTGCCAGAAGGCACCCTTGTCGATGCCGCCATTGTCGTAGAACGGATCGGCGATGAAGTCCCACGCATCCGCCACGACCTTGGTGGGCGGCGGCAGCCGCGCGCCCGGCTCCGAACACAGGAGCTGCCACACGAAGAGCGTGAGCGAGAGCACGATGAGCGGCGGCAGCACGACGCTCACCAGATGACGGGCCGCTTCCGTCAGGCGCTCCACGAGCGGCCGCACGGGCGGCCGGAAGGCAACGATTTCCGCGGAGGTTTCAGGAACGGGAACAGTAGTCGCCACCGAGACGGCGGCTTTCGCGACGGCCGGCATCACGCGACCTTCTTGATCTGGAGCGCGGCGAGATAGGCCTTCGGATCGGCCGGATCGAAGACCTTGCCGTCGAAGAAGGTTTCCTTGCCGCGTGACGTGCCGGCCGGCATGTCGCCCGCCGCGACTCCGATCGCCTTGGCGGCCTCCCGCCACAGATCCTCGCGATTGACCTTGCCGATGATCGCCTTGGTGTCCAGGTCGGCGGCCATCATGCCCCAGCGCTGGTTCTCGGTGAGGAACCACAGCTCGTGGCTCTGGTAGGGATAGGAGGCGTGGTCGCGCCAGAACTTCATCGACAGGTCGCGATTGTCGATCTTGCGGCCGTCGCCGTAGTTAACCTTGCCTTCGATGCGGTTGATGATGTCGGCCGGCGGGCAGTTGAACCACTGGCGCTTGCCCACGATCTCCGACAGCTCCTTGGCGTTCTCCAGCTTGTCGCACCACTGCGCCGCTTCGAGGACGGCCTTGAGGACGGCCAGCGCCGCCTTTGGATTCTTGTCGACCCAGTCGGCGCGCAGGCCGAGGCTCTTCTCCGGATGGTTCTTCCAGAGATCGCCGGTGGTGCAGGCGGAATAGCCAATGCCCTGGTTGACCAGCTGCTCGTTCCACGGCTCGCCGACGCAGAAGGCCTCCATGCTGCCGACCTTCATGTTGGCCACCATCTGCGGCGGTGGCACGACGATGGTCGAAACGTCCTTTTCCGGGTCGATGCCGCCGGCGGCCAGCCAGTAGCGGATCCACAGATCGTGGGTACCGCCGCGGAAGGTCATGGCGCATTTCACTTCCTTGCCGCTGGCCTTCATCTTGGCGAAGGCGGCCTTGAGCGGCTCCGCATTCACGGTCGCACCGGTCGGCATCAGGTCCTTCGCGACCGAGATCGCCTGTCCGTTCGTGTTGAGACGCGACAGGATGTACATTGGCACCGGCTTGTTCTCCGGCGTCGTGAGGCCCAGCGAGATCTGGTAGGGCTTGGGCGTGAGGATGTGAGCGCCGTCGATGCCGCCCGAACCCGAACCCAGCACGATGTTGTCGCGGGTAGTGCCCCAGGAGGCCTGCTTGGCGACGTTGGCATCGGTGATGCCGTATTTATCGAACAGCTTCTTCTCCTTCGCCACGATCAGCGGCGAGGAGTCGGTGAGCGCGATGAAGCCCAGGGTGACCTTGTTGGTCTCCGGCCCGGCGGACTGAGCGAAGGCGCCGCCCGGAAACGAGGTGCGCACGGCGCTCATGAGGGCCGCCGTCGCCGTCACGGCGCCGGCGTTCCTGAGGATCTGGCGCCGGCCCAGGCCTTTGCGGCCATTCCTATTTTCCATGAAGGCTCTCCTGCTGTTTGAAGATCGTCGATGTCTTTTGGCTGGGGTCGAACACCGACCCGTCGAGGAAGCTGTCCGGTCCCATCGCGACCGGCGCGCCGTTGGTCGCGATGATCCAGGGATCGGGATGGGCGCCCTCGATCTTGCGATCGGTGAGCGGGCACGGCAGGCCGAGCTCGCTGGCGGCGGCACGATAGATGTCGCTGCGGAACACCCGGTCGGCGACGGCGCGCATGTCGGGACGCGGCGCGACCTGGCCCCAGCGCACCATCTGAGACAGGAACCAGTCGGCATGGCTGCGCCACGGGAAGTTGGCGAGCTGGCGGTGGAAGATGTGGAAGTCGGGCAGGCTCAGCGACCGCGCGATGACGTCGGACGGGACGTTGAGGAAGCGCGGCGAGGCGAGGATGCGCGCCGCCTCAGGCCGGTTGGCCGGCTCGTCGAGCCAGGCGCCCGCCTCGGTGATGGCCTTCACGAGCGCGATTAGGGTCTTCGGATTGCGCTGCGCCCAGGCTTCGGTCGTCCCCAGCATCTTCTCCGGCATCGAGTCCCAGATCTGCCGGCTGGACGCGGCGATGCGGCCGATTCCGAGCGAGGCGGACTGCTGGTTCCACGGTTCGCCCACGCAGTAGCCGTCGATCGTCCCGCCCGAGAGGTGAGCCACCATGTGCGGCGGCGGCACGACGGTGAGGCGCACGTCGCGGTCGGGATCGATGCCGCCCGACGCCAGCCACAGGCGCAGCAGGTGATTGTGCGAGGAATAGGTGAAGACCGACGCCAGCGTGACGGGCGGCCGGCCCTCGCGGGCACGGCGCGCGACGACGGCGGCCAGGGCGCGCACGTCGAGCGGCGCAGCGGCCGGCAGATTGGCACCGACGAATTCAGGCGCTGCTTCCTCGATCTCCCGCCACAGCGCATTGGAGAGCGTGATCGAGTTGCCGTTGAGGTGAAGCGTCATGGCCGCGATCATCGGCACGTTCACGCTGTCGATGCCGAGCGTGGTAGCGAGCGGCATGGGCGACAGCATGTGGGCCGCGTCGAGCAGGCCGACCGCGAGCTTGTCGCGGATGTTGGACCACGAGACTTCGCGGCGCAGTTCCACGTCGAGCCCGTGACGCTCGTAGAGGCCGAGCACCTCCGCGAACAGCACGGGCGCACAGTCGATGAGGGGGATGAACCCCACCTTGACCCTCGGTCGCTCGATGTCTCCCACGCCACGCGACTCCAAAAAAAAGACGCCCCAAGCGGCCGCCGGGGGCGACCGTGTGGGACGTCGTTGTCCGATGGAGGCAGACCGCCATTGGCCTGCCGGTAAAATTCAGGAGCCGCCCATCCTTGGGCGCCTCGCCGACAAAGCAGCAGGAAGCATGCCAACCGCTGAACGTGCCGCCACGGTCCGGCAAGTGACTGATTCAGCGATGAAAGTGCCGCGAGCTGCGAGAATTGCCGCCAGATGGTTGTATTCACGGGTGCCTGCTTGCGCGCCAGTGCCGCCAAAGAGGCAGGCATCTTGCAACCTGTCATCCTGAGCGCAGCGAAGGATCTCCCGCCGGCCACGCACTCGGTAATTGGTGTCCGTGTCTGATCGTTCAGTGAGGTCCTTCGCTGCGCTCAGGACGACCGTGCTAGAACTTGAGCGCCTTCGCGTAGGTGAGGAGATCCTGCGCGACTTCGCCGATACGCTTGTTCTGATCCATCGCGAGTTTGCGCAGCAGCTTGTAGGCCGCTTCCTCGCCGATGCCCTTCTGCTCCATCAGCAGGCCCTTGGCGCGATCGACCGTCTTGCGCTCGACCAGCGACAGGCGCGCGCGCTCCAGCTCTTCGCGCATCGAGTGATAGCGATTGAAATGTGCCACCGCGACATCGACGACGGGTTGCACGCGATCCTGGGTGAGGCCCTTCACGACATAGGCGGAGACGCCGGCTTCCATCCCGGCAGCGATCGTCGCGGGATCGGAGCGGTCGGCGAACAGCGCGATCGGCCGCGGCTGCTGCTCGGTGGTGCGCCGCAGATCCTCGATCGCGTCGCGGCCGGGACTGTCGATGCTGATGACGATGACGTCGGGTTGCAGCAAGCTCACGCGCGTCGTCAGGTCGTAGGTGCCGTCCAGGCGCGCCAGCAACACATAGCCGGCATCGCGCAAGCCCGACTCCACGATCTCGGCGCGGGCAGGATTGTCATCTATCAGTACAACGGACAGCGGTTTGGACACGGGCGGCGGCCATAACTCTCTTCAAGCCGCAGGGCGCAACTTCCGTGCCACGGATGTTACGGCGCCGATTCGACGCGCTTTCCGTCCACCCAACGTCCCCCACTCGTCTTGCCGTCGGCGTCGGTGACCTGGCCGTAGCCGTTGCGCTGTCCGCCCCGGAAGCCGCCCTCATAGCGCTCGCGCTCGCCGATCCGTTCGACGCCCGGCCCATCGAGGAGGTCGCCGTGAAACTCGCCCCCCTGCACCACGTTTGGATCGACCAGCGTGCGGCGGATGCCCAGCCCCTCGAGACGGCCGCCGACGAAGTTGCCTTCCGACCGCTCGGCGCCTGGCTTTTCGCGCAGACCGAGTCCGGTCGACTTGCCGTCCTTCCACTGGCCGGCATAGCGCGTGTCGTCGGCGAGCCGTACCGTACCGAGCCCGGTCATCAGGTCTTCCCGCCAGTCGCCGGCCTGGCGTTCGCCATTGCCCAGTTCCGCGACGCCGAGCCCCTGCCGCTTGCCGTCGACGACCTGGCCGACATAGCTCGCGCCCCCGTCGTAGGTCAGTCGTTCGCTGTTCTCGAGATCGGGACGCGCCGCGCGGGCAGCGACGATGCGCGCCTCGCCGGCCAGGGCGCGCGCCGCCCGGGCCGCTTCCTCGGCGCGCTCGAACGCAGCCCGGGCCTCGGTTGCGGCGCGCGTCGACTGTTCGGCCAGCGCCTTCTGAGGCGACGTGTCGGGTGCGGCGACGGGCGGTCGGGCGGCCGCTGGCGGCGTGGCAGCCGGCGGGATCGGCGTCGGTGTCATCGGCGCCTGAGCGGGCTCCGTCGGCGTGACCGGCGAGGGCAGACTGGCCTGTGTCCCGACCGCCGGAGCGCCCAGGAAACGCTCGCGAATCTGCGGCGCGTACTTCCACGTCGCGACGGCGGCGAGCACCAGCAGCACGATCGGCAGACGCCGTCGGGCAAAGCCCTTGCGCCGCGGTGGTGCGAGGTCAACCTCCTCAGTCGGAGGCCGGCTGGCGCCGCCGAGTCGCGGTCCCGACGAGATCTGCGGCGGCACCGGCTCGGACGTCATGCGTTGCGTCGGCGCATCCTCGACCCGCGGCAGCGAGCCGGCGAACAGCGGACGCCACTCGGCGATGGATTGCGGCCTCTGCTCGGGCGCGAATGCCAGACCCCGGTCGATCGCCGACAGCATCGAGGGATCGAAGCGATCGGCGTGGGTTGCCGCGAGCGGCCGATAGGGATCCGTGCCGACCCGGCTCACCGCCTCCGGCGGCGCGACACCGGCGATGGCATGATGCAGCAAGGCGGCCGTCGCATAGATGTCGGTCCACGGCCCCTGCTTGCCGTCCATCGCGTACTGCTCGATGGGCGCATATTGCGGCGTCAGGATGCTGGTCAGGGTGCGCGTGCGTCCACCCATCGCCTGACGCGCGGCCCCGAAGTCGATCAGGATCGGCACGCCGTCGCGCCGCACGATCACGTTCGACGGCTTGATGTCGCGATGCAGGAACCCTTGCGCGTGCACGGCACCGAGGCCGCTCAGCATGCCCTCGGTCAGGCGGCGGATCTCGTCGGGCTGCAGGCGGCGGCCGGGCTGGCGCAGAAGCTGCGCGACGCTGGGACCGTCCTCGAACTCCATGACCGTATAGGCCGTGCCGTTGGCCTCGAAGTAGCGCAGCACCGGCACGATGTGGACGTGACGGAACCGGGCGAGCGCCCGCGCCTCGTCGAGGAAGCGCTCGCGGCCCCAGGTGAAATCGTCGGCAAAGCGCGAGCTGCGCGGCGCCACCTGCCCGTCGGCCCGTCGCGTCGCGAACTCGACGGGCATGTATTCCTTGATGGCGACGAACTTGGCGAGCTGGGTGTCGAAGGCCCGATAGGTGATGCCGAAGCCGCCATGGCCGATCAGCGCGTCGAGGCGGTAATCGCCCAGTCGCGTGCCGACCGGCAAAGCTTGATCGTGTTCTGCTGTCATGGGCACGCGCAACCTCGGGCCCTAGATGCGCGCTCCCGGGCAGTCGCACAAGCGGCTGAAAAGGATCAGCGGCTCACGTCCGAGGCGACGAACGACCGGAGCGGGCCCGCGTCTCGCATTTCGGGCATGAGCTGCATGATCATGAGCAGGACGCAGAGGCCGATCGCGGTCAGCATCGTGGCAGGGCCCGTGCGCAGATAGGGGGTGGGCGTCGAGGCCCGTCGCTCGTCCGTCATGTCGGACAACTCCAGATAAAATGCACTTCACGAAAATAAAGGCGGCCCGAACGGCCCTGAAAATGGGCCAAGCCTGAGAAGCAGCATAGATCAAATCACCCGAGAATCCAACAAAGCCATGGAATCACAATGACTTAATAGATGATGTGAAGAACAAAAGTGAACCCCACAAGCCGTGGCATTGGATTCGCATTGCCGAGTGCCATCGGAAGATCGGCCGCGAATTCCGGCCCCGGCCGGGTTAGGATGTTCCATGAATACAGTCCAACGCGACAATGTCAGGACCCTGGTTCTGACCGGCGCCAGCCGAGGCATCGGCCATGCGACCGTCAAGAAATTCAGCGCCAATGGCTGGCGGGTCATCACGATCTCGCGCCAGCCCTTCAGCGCCCTCTGCCCATGGCCGAGCGGCGGCGAGGACCATGTGCAGCTCGATCTCGCCGATCCCGTCGACATCGGCCGCGGCATCGAGCAGATCCGTTCGCGCCTCGCGGGCGGCCGCCTCGATGCGCTCGTCAACAACGCCGCCATCTCGCCCAAGGGCAAGGGTGGCGCGAGACTCGGCGCCATGGACACGCCGTTCGATCTGTGGCGCCAGGTCTTCAACGTCAACTTCTTCGCTCCGGTGGCACTCGCCCGCGGTCTGGTCGACGAGCTGTCGAAGGCGCAGGGTTGCGTCGTCAACGTGACGTCGATCGCCGGCAGCCGCGTTCATCCCTTCGCGGGCTCGGCCTACGCCACCTCGAAGGCGGCCCTCGCGGCGCTCACCCGCGAGATGAGCCATGATTTCGGGCCGCGCGGCATCCGCGTGAATGCGATCGCGCCCGGCGAGATCGACACCTCCATCCTGTCGCCGGGCACGGAGAAGATCGTCGAGGAGCAGATCCCGATGCGGCGGCTGGGCACGCCCGACGAAGTGGCGGACGTGATTCACTTCCTTTGCGAGAAGGGGTCGAGCTACGTTTCCGGCGCCGAGATCCAGATCAACGGCGGCCAGCACGTCTAGGAGTTCGCGATGGACAGCACGATCACCAGCTTCAAGGGCGAGACCGGCCGTGACGCGCGGCGGCGCATCCGTGCAGGGGCTGCCCGCCTGCCGACCTCCGGCATGGCGCCGGGCTACGTGCAGGGCAACCTGGCGATCCTGCCCAAGGCGCTCGCCGCCGACTTCGCGCGCTTCTGCATGCTGAACCCCAAGCCCTGTCCCCTGCTCGGCCAGTCCGAGCCGGGCGACTGGCGCCTGCCGACCCTGGGCGAGGATCTCGACATCCGCACCGACGTTCCGCTCTACCGCATCTGGAAGAACGGCGAACTGGTCGAGGAAGTCACCGACCTCAAGGGCGTGTGGCGCGACGACCTCGTCTCCTTCGTGCTGGGCTGCTCCTTCTCCTTCGAGGAGGCGCTGATCGAGAACGGCCTCGAACTCCGCCACCAGACCTGCAACAGCAACGTGCCGATGTTCCGCACCAACATCGAATGCACGCCGGCCGGCCCGTTCCATGGCCCGATGGTCGTGTCGATGCGTCCCTTCAAGCCGGCCGACGCGATCCGCGCGGTACAGGTGACGACGCGGTTCCCGTCGGTGCATGGCGCCCCCGTGCATCTCGGCAAGCCCGAGATGATCGGCATCAAGGACATTTCCAAGCCCGACTATGGCGACGGCGTGCCGGTGGGCGACGACGAGCTGCCAGTCTTCTGGGCCTGCGGCGTCACCCCGCAATCGGTCGTGGCGACGGTGAAGCCCGAATTCTGCATCACCCACGCGCCGGGCTACATGCTCGTCACCGACCTGCTCAACTCCCGCCTGGCCGTACTCTGACGATGGCGAGACTCGAGTTCGAAGGCCACGCCAAGGGAGCGGTCGAGCAGGTCTCTGTCGACATCAAGGATCTGGTCATCGCGGGCTGGACCGGACGCGACGTCACGGCGCTCAACCACCACATCGAGGAACTGAAGGCGATCGGCGTTCAGCCGCCGTCGCGGGTGCCGATCTATTACCGTGCGGCCGCGCAGATGCTGACGCAGGCCGACCGCATCCAGGTGCTGGGCGAGGACAGTTCGGGCGAGGTCGAGCCGGTGCTGGTCGGCGCCGCCGACCGGCTCTGGGTCACGGTCGGCGCCGACCATACCGACCGCAAGGTCGAGAGCTACGGCATCGCCGTCTCCAAGCAGATGTGCGCCAAGCCGATCGGCCGCACCGCCTGGCGCTTCGAGGAAGTCGAGCCGCACTGGGACCAACTGGTGCTGCGCAGCTTCGTGCAGGAAGGCGGCAGGAAAGTCCTGTACCAGGAAGGACCACTGTCGAGGATCCGCGATCCGCGCGAACTGATCTTCGCCTGGAAGGACAACAAGCGGCTCCCCATGGGGACCGTGATGTTCTGCGGCACCATGCCGGCGATCGGCGGCATCCGCTCCTCGTCGCGTTTCGAAATGGAACTCGACGACCCCGTTCTCGGCCGCAATATCACCCACGCCTACGACATCGAAAACCTGCCGATCATCGCCTGAAAGCGGTCCGCATCGCGAAGACGCATGGCTCGGCTGCAGGTCGGGCCTTGCGTGAACTGCGTCGCTAAACGTACGTTCAGCGCCTTCGGGAGGAACAAGTGACGACGATCAAAGGCGCCTACGACGGCATTACCGTTCTCGACTTCACGCAGGGCATTGCGGGGCCGCATGCCTCCATGCTGCTCGCGCTCCATGGCGCCGACGTCATCAAGATCGAGCCGCCGGAAGGCGACTGGGGCCGCGCACTGGGCGAACTGAAGGGCGACCATTGCGCCCATTCCGTCGCCTTCAATCGCGGCAAGCGCTCGATCGCGCTCGACCTCAAGTCCGCCGACGGCATCGAGGTCGTGAAGAAGATCGCAGCCAAGGCGCATGTGGTGATGGAAAGCTTCCGCCCCGGCGTCATCTCGCGGCTGGGCTTCGGCTACGAGGACATCAGGAAGATCAACCCGAACGTCGTCTACTGCTCGGTCTCGGGATTCGGCCAGACCGGCCCCTACAGCAAGCGCCCGACCGTCGACGGCCTGATCCAGGCGTTCAGCGGCATGATGGTGATGAACAAGATGCCGGACGGCACGCCGTGGCGTCAGGGCATGATCGCCGTCGACGTGACGACCGGCCTCTACACCTTCCAGGCGCTGGCGACGGCGCTGATGCGCCAGTTCCGCTACAATGAAGGCTGCTTCATCGATTCGAGCCTGATGCGCGCCGCCGCCGCCTTCCAAGGCGCCAAGCTGATGGAATGGGTGTTCTCCAAGGGCGCGCCGCCGGTGCTCTACATGCCGGCCGGCAGCTACAAGACCTCGAACGGCTACATCATGGTGAGCGCCATGCGGCCGCACCATTTCCGCCTCCTGTTCGAACTGATCGGCCGCCAGGACATCGCCGACGACCCCGACCTGCAGAGCCATGAGAACCGCATCAAGAATGCGGCCAAGATCATCAAGGCGCTGAACGAGACGATGCCGACCAAGACGACCGAGGAGTGGATCGCGATCCTGCAGCCCAAGGACGTGTTCTGCGAGCGGGTTAACAATTACTCCGACTATCTCGAGCATCCGCACGTCAAGGAATCGGGCGCGATCGACTGGATCGAGCAGGACGGGTTCGGCCGCATGCCGGTTGCCAACATCGCAGGCCTGCCGCCGGCGTCGCAGCACGCGCCGCAGCAGCACGCCCCGCATGTCGGCGAGAACGGCCCGGACATCCTGGGCGAGCTGGGCTACGGCGCCGCCGAGATCGACGCGATGCTGGCGCGCGGCGGCGTGCGGGCGCCCGCACCCGCGGTCAAGGCAGCGGACTGAGCACGAAGCGTTCGACGTCGCGGCGGCTGCGCAGCCGCACGATCCGCTTCTCGCCGGCCAGCGCTTCGCACTCCCTCGCGAAGCGTTCCCGATTGCGGCGATGCGTCTTCAGCGCATAGAGCAGGATCGAATTCCGGCTGAGGAACGCGTTGGACAGGGTTTCGCGATTGCCGGTGCCCCAGAGTTCTTCGCGCGTGACGGCGCGCTTCACCGTGCGCCGCAGCAGACGTCCCATCACCATCGGTAGCGGCAGGTCGAGCCAGACCAGCGTGTCGGCCGGACGCCAGACGAGGTCGCGCACCTGGCCGTAATTGCCGACGACGATCCAGCCTTCGTCGGTGGTCTCCCGCTCGACGCGATGACGGAACAGATCGACCGGTGCCGGTTGCCAGTCACGTCCCCAGAAGAGCGCGTCGAGTTCGACGACGCGCAGACCGGCGCGCTCGGCGAGGCGCTCGGCCAGCCAGCTCTTGCCCGATCCCGTCGTTCCGATCACCGCCACCCGTCGCATGGACAAACTCTAGCGTCGGCCGGCGCCGTCCCGCAGGGACGCTTTTCGCCACACCCCGGCCCCGCCGCTGCTGTTGCCGCATGAGGGCGGATCGGGGACAGTCGCCCATGCATATCGGACTCATTGCCGGCATCGGACCGGCCGCCACCGACTTCTATTATCGAGGCCTGATCGAACGCCACGTCGCGGGCGGCGTACCGCTCGACTTCACCATGGCGCATGCCGATGTTCGCGAGATGAGCCGCAACCTCGTCGGCAACGACCCGAAGAAGCAGGCGGATATTTTCGCAGGGCTCGCGCTGCGGCTGAAGGCGGCGGGCGCACAGGCCGTCGCCATCACCTCGATGGGCGGCCATTTCTGCGTAAGCGAACTCATGGCGATCTCGCCGTTGCCGGTACTCAACGCCATCCCAGCGGTCGACGCCGCCCTGGCCAGGGGAAAGTTCCGGAAGATCGGCATCCTGGGCACCCGCGCCGTCATGGAATCGAAACTCTACGGCGGCATCCCGTCGGTGGAAGTCGTGCCGACGCAGGGCGCCGCGCTCGATCTCGTCCACGACACCTACGTCGCCATGGCGACGATCGGGCGCGTGACCGACGCCCAGCGCCGGGTCTTCTTCGACGCCGGCCGCGACCTCTGCGCACGCGGCGCAGAAGCGATCATGCTGGGCGGCACCGACCTCTTTCTCGCCTTCACCGGGCTCGATCCCGGCTTCCCCGTGATCGACTGTGCCGACATCCATGTCGACGCGATCTACGCCCAATCGGCCGCCTGACGGCCCGGAGCCTCCACATGGCCGAAGACACCCGCCCCCGCCGCTTCGCCGTCCTGATCGACGCCGACAACACCTCGCCGCGCATCGCCGCCGGCCTGTTCGAGGAGATCGCCAAGTTCGGCGAGGCCAGCGTCCGCCGCATCTACGGCGACTTCTCGAGTACGCGCCTCAAGTCATGGGCCGAGATCCTGCAGAAACACGCCATCGATCCTTATCAGCAGTTCGCCTACACGTCGGGCAAGAATGCCTCCGACATCGCGCTCGTGATCGATGCGATGGACCTGCTGCACAGCCGGCGGTTCGACGGGTTCTGCCTCGTCTCCTCCGACAGCGACTTCACAAGACTTGCGTCCCGTCTGCGCGAGGAGGGCGCCGACGTCTATGGCTTCGGCGCCCAGAAGACGCCGGAGAGCTTTCGGCAGGCCTGCCGGCGGTTCATCTACACTGAGAATCTCCTGCCCGAGGCTGCGGTGAGCACGCCCGAAGCGGAGACACCGCCACCGTCGCTGCAGCCCGCCAGCGCCGCGGTGCCGATCCTCACCAAGGCGATCGCACAGATGGAGAGCGAGGATGGCTGGGTCAGCCTTGCTGCGGTCGGCCAGCGCCTCGCCAACATCGCCTCCGACTTCGATCCGCGCACCTACGGCTTTCGCAAGCTGAGCGACCTGATCCGCAAGACCGGCGCCTTCGAGATCGACCAACCCGACGGACGGACCGTGCGCATTCGCACCAAGCCCATGCAGGCATCGCGCGGACGCGGCCGGGGACGATCGCAATCTCCGTAGCTGCGACAGATCGCGCTCCCTGAGCCACTTCGCTCGTTGCTTTTGCCCCGGTCGCCCCCTAAGCCCGGTGGGCGGTTTGCAGACGCCCGCTCCATCATCTCAGGGAAAATCGTTCGCTTGAGCAACAGTCCGGAAGCCGCCGGCCCGCCGACGCGCATGGCCAAAGCCCGCGTGTGGCCCCAGCTCCTGGCGGCCTATCGCCAGCCCAGCAACAGCCGAAGCATCTTCGAGATCGTCGTCACGGTCGTGCCGCTCGTTGCGTTGTGGGTTCTTGCCTGGGCGACGCTCGACGTCAGCTACTGGATCGCCTTGCCGCTGGCTTTCGTCGCCGGCGGATTCATGCTGCGGCTGTTCGCGATCCAGCACGATTGCGGGCATGGCGCCTTTTTCAGCCATCGCCTGGCCAACGACTGGATCGGCCGCATCGCCAGCGTTCTGACGCTGACACCCTACGAAGTCTGGCGCCGCATGCATGCGACCCACCACGCCAGCACCGGAAATCTGGACAGGCGGGGCTTCGGCGACGTCGACACCTTGACCGTCGAGGAATATCGCGCGCGTTCGATGTGGGGCCGGTTGCGCTACCGTCTCTACCGCCATCCACTGGTCATGTTCGGCCTCGGACCAGCCTACCTGTTCTTCCTGCAGCATCGGCTGCCGGTCGGCCTGATGCGCAACGGCTGGCTGCCGTGGCTCAGCACGATGACCAACAACCTGGCGATCACGCTGATGGCCGGTCTGCTGATCTGGCTGGTCGGCCTGAAAGCCTTCCTGCTGGTCCACCTGCCGATCCTGCTGGTCGCCGCATCGGTCGGTGTCTGGCTGTTCTTCGTCCAGCATCAGTTCGAACATACCGAGTGGGACAACGGCCCGGACTGGAACCTGCATGAAGCCGCCCTGCATGGCAGCTCACACTATGACCTGCCGGCCTTCCTGCGGTGGTTCACGGCCAATATCGGCATCCACCATGTGCACCATCTCAGCAGCCGCATTCCCTACTACCGGCTGCCGCAGGTGCTGCGCGATCATCCCGAACTGCGCGACGTGGGGCGCCTGACCCTTAGGCAGAGCTTCCGCTGCGTACGCCTCGTCTTGTGGGACGAGACGCAGCGCCGCCTCGTGTCGTTCCGCGAGGCCCGCGCCTCAGCCGTCTGACCGGCAGCTCTTCAGCAGGTTGGTGGCCGCCGCATCGCCCGGCACCAGCGCGAGACACGCCTCGAAGGACGAGCGCGCCGCCGCGATGTCGTGGCTGAGCAGCGCCTCGACCCCGCGCAGCAAGGGCTCGCGCGTCCTGAGCTTGGCCTCGCGCTCGGGCGGCGGGTCCCGGTCGAACACCTCGAACAGCACCACCGGCCGCGTCTTGCCCCCTGACCACGACGATATCGAGTGGCCGGATCGCGTAGGCACCGGGATCAGCCAGGTGATCGTAAGTGTACTGCGAGATCAGCATGCGGACATGATAGACCTTGGTCAGGCTTTCGATCCGGGACGCAAGGTTGACGGCGTCGGAGATGACCGTGCCGTCCATGCGATGCAATTCGCCGATCGTGCCCATCATCAGGGAACCGGTGTTGATTCCGGTGCCGATGGAGACCGGCGGCAGATCGTCCGCCGCCCGGCGCTCGTTGAAGCCGTCCAGCGCTTCCAGCATGGCGAGACTGGCCCGCACGCCGTCATCGGCATCCTCGAACAGGGCCATGATGGCATCGCCGATATACTTGTCGATGAAGCCGCCATGGTCGCGGATCACCGGCCCGACATGTTCGAGATAGGCGTTGATGAAGGCGAAGTTCTCGTCCGGCGTCATGGTTTCCGACAGGGCGGTGAAATTTCGGATGTCGGAGAACATGATGGTCATGTGCTCGGCCTTGTTGTCGCCCAGCGCGACCGAGACGATGTTCGGCTTGCCGATCTTGGCGAGGAAGGCGCGTGGCACGAACCGCTCGATCGCCAGATTGGTCTCGCGGAGATCGTTGATCCGTGACCGCACCGAATCGCGCATCGAGGCGAAGCTGCGGGCCAGATGTCCGATCTCGTCGCTGCGGTCGGTATTGGCGATCGCATGATCGAGGTCGCCGCCGGCGATGGCGCCGGCCTCACCGCGCAGATTCAGGATCGGATCGATGATCCGGCGCTGCAGCAGTCGCGAGGCGATCCAGTAGATCAGCGGCAAGGTCAGCGCGAGCAGGATCATGGAACTCACGAACACGTGCAGCACGGCTTCCCGCGCCAGCGCCAGGTCGTAGGTGACCTTGCGCACGATCATCATCGGCCTTTCGTCCTTGATCGTGTCCGCCCTGTTGTAGCGGCTGTAGGTCGTCACACCGTGGCCGGACGCATCGGGCACCTGCAGCCGGCCCTCCTTCAGGATCTCGGCGGCCAGGGCGGGATCCAGCTTCTTGCCCGGCCGGATCAACGACCAGGTCCCCGAGGCGTTGATCAGGTACATGTCGACATCGGTCACGTAGGCGTTCGACCGGACCGCGTCGGAGAAGTAATCCTCGAAGAAATACTGGCTCATCCAGCCGAAGTCGCTCTGCTTCAGCGTCGTGCGGACCTCGGTCGAGACCTCGATCAGGTAGTCCTTACCCGGCGGCCCGTAATAGGTGTAGGTCCGCAGTGTGCCCGTCACCGACGACAGGTCGATCCCGTCGCTCATCGCCCTGCCCTTGCCGAACACCGAATCGAGAAAGTCCGTGAAGGGCCCCTCGGGAAAGGCGAGGCCCCGGTCGTAGGACAAATTGGTGTTGAAGACCTTGTGTGCGCGATCGATGAAGTAGATGTGCTGGACGCCATACCTGGTCGCGAGCGCGTTCATTTCCTCGGCCGTCAGGTCGGCCGGAGGGCGGCCCATGCGGTCGATATCGGCCTCGATCTGCGGCAGCACCTTGGCCATGGCGGCCGTGTTGCGCTCGTTCTCGCTGCGCAGCATCGTCTCGAAGACGTCGAAGCGTTCGCTGAGACTCGCCTCGATGCGGCGCAGCTCCTCGTCCTGCAGCTTCGACACCAGCCGGTACATGGCGAGCGACGCCACGATCGTGGCGCCGAGACTCACGGCGATCAGGACCGTGAGCAGGAACAGGCCGACCTTGCGCTTCATCGAAGGTCCGGTCCCTCAACCAGTCAGCTGTTCTGCCACAGCCGCGTCGTATAGGCGCCCTCGACATTGGCGTCGATCTGCGCCGCGACGGCTTCGCTCTCGCCGATGCGCGGCGCGATGATCCTGCCGAACGAGATGCGGCCGGGCGCCGGCCACGCCTTCGGGTCCCACAGCTTGGCGCGTACGATCGAACGCGCGCAGTGGAAGTAGCAATGCTTTATGCGCACCCGGGTCGCCAGTAGCGCCGGCTTGCCCAGCGAACTCAGCGACGCCACGAGGTCGGGGTCGTCGTGGATCTCCGCCGTGCCGGAGATGCGCAGCGTCTCCCCGGTGGCCGGAACCAGCGCGATGATGCCGATCTGGCCGGTGTCGATGATGTTGGTCAGGCCGAAGGCCAGGTTGTTGCCGACCCGCTCGGGGATCAGCAGAGTCTGGGGATCCTCGACCCGGATGAAGCCCGGCTCGTCGCCCTTGGGCGAGACTTCCACGGTGCCGTCCGCCGACGTGGTGCCGACCAGGGCAAAGGGACAGCGCTTCAGGAACTCGATCGACTGCTCGTCCAGTGCATCCAGGATCTTGACCCGTGTGGCCGGCCGCGGC